>JAUWJC010000131.1 GCA_030607895.1 Pirellulales bacterium | reverse complement strand
TTTGGGGCCGCCGTAAACCAACGCCTGCGGACACGGGGCCGGGGCGCCGAAACTCCTGTTTGGGTTCCGGCGCGTTGGCGGACCGCTTGGCCTTGAGCCTTGGGCTCATGTAAATGAGCAGGAGGAAGATGAGGACGATCGTTCCAAGAGTTCCTGTTGTCCAGAGTACTATTTCAGCCCGCGACATCGGGCGGGCGACATCCGTTCGTCCCCAAGACACGGCAGTCCAGATTCTCTCATACACATAGTACATCACCATTCGCGTGGAGTGATGGTAAACGACAATGAGCGTGGCGATCAGTGCCGCGGTCTCATACGACGGTGGGATGAGGAGGATTATGAGATAGGCCCCAATCCATGTCCACGCAATGCCAATGATCCGCCAGACTAGCGATTTGACTATCGTCCGGCGTCTCAATTCTTTGACCACGCGATCGGTCATTTTCAGTTCCCTGCGCGCTTTTGCGCTGCTACCTTGTCGAGCAGCTTCATCACGACGGCCCGAATCCTTGGCTCGGCCTGCTCTTCCAGGCAGGCGCTTCGGGCACGCCAGGTATTGTAGCCGCCCAGCTTGTGCTGTTCGGGCGGTGGGATGTAGCCCTCGGCGCCGTTGGCCAACTCGATGTTGAACGTCATCGGCAGCGGGCTGTCCTTCTTGATTGCTAATCCGGTCGAGCCGTAGACCTCGCAGGGGATGGCCGTTATACCCAACTTGCCAATGCGGATGGCTTGCAGCTTGATCTGGCGCGTGGGCGGAAGCTCGCTCAGGAAGACCGTTTCCCAGGCATACACTTCAGTCGTGTTGCGAGGCTTGTCGTGGTCCTTCATGTTGGCCGCGATGTACTGCTTGGCCTCGGCCACCTCCTCGGCAGTGGGCATCCGCACGTCGAGGGTAAGCAACTCCTCGGCCATGGCCAGCGGAACCCAATCGTAATACTCGATCTTTTTCAAGGCACGCAATGCGGCCGCGGCCACGCCCTCGGCCACGCTGAAGCGGTCGTGTTTGCGCTTTTCGCGGGGAGGGTTGAAATCGCAGCAGTTGGCGGCGCCGCTGGTGCCGTTGGTCATCAGGCCCACAAATGGCGGCTTCACACCCTCGGTCCCGAACCGTTTCTCCATCAAACCGCAGAAGACGCCAAAATAGTCGGCCGAAAGGGACGGTCCACCCGCGTAATGCGTCGAGTAGTTGCCCAACAAGGCAATCGGCCGGCCGTCAACCGCCTGCACCGAGAGAACCGACACGGCCGTATCGGCCGGCCCGGTCCGCCTGATCGAGTTGGGGTTCTGATAGCCCGGGTTCATCTGCGCCTGATCGTTCTCGTGCCCGGTGAATCGGCAAGTTCGGGCCGTGCCGGGTTTCATCAGGTAGCGACGGCAGAAGACGTTGTCGGGGTCCTTGTCCTTTGCCCAGCCGATCCGTGCCGGGGCGAGGTTCTTCTGGGCCGTGGCGATGCCTTGGGCGATTCGACCGGCCAGATACTCGGCGTACTCGTCCTCCTGGCCGCTCCCTAAAATGGCACAGACCGACGGCGCCTCGTGCGTGTGCGTGGCGGAGATCAGCATCCGCTGCGTTGGAATACCGGTTGCCGCCTGGGCCTGCTTCTTCGCATTGTCCAGAACCGATCGGGGTATCATGCAACTGTCGACCACGGCAATCACGATCCGCGTGCTCCCGTCGTCCAGCACCAGGCACCGGGCGTGCAACGGATCGATCACCTTGCCGACAACCCGCTCGCGCATCCCCCCGTTGACAATCACCGGCAGCTTCTTTGGCGTAACGTCAATTGCGCAAGCCCCGGCCCGCAGAACCTTCTTGCCATCGCCCGCCACCGCACGGCCGGCCGAGGGCCAGACGCCAGCCAGAATTCCGGCCGAGAGGGCCGTGTTGAAGGTACGCCGGTCGAGCGAGGTTGCGAGCGGTGTTGTTGGTTGGAAGTGTTTGGTCATGGTTGGCTCCTTGAGGGTAGTCGTGTGAATGATAGGGGGTGGATTCACCCGTGGCTGGTGTCCCGGGATCAATGCATCACTTGGCTTCCGCACGTCGCTCTTGCCGGGCACGGCGGCGATCTTCGATGAACTTCTTTTGCTCTTCGAAGCTGAGACCCTCCATCTGCTTGCCGAGGGCATCGCGCAGGGTTCGCATCAAGTGGACACAGTCGAAGGCCTTCTCAGTCTTCTTCATCTGGCACCACCTCCTGAGGAGTGCGAATTTCCAGTACGGGATATCCTTCTCGCAGGTTCACGGCGTTGAAGCCGTGAATGCGGGTCAGGTTGACGATGTGCTTGAAGTTCCAACTGACGAGAACGTCGACTCTGGACACCACCGCGACCGCGATATGTTGGGCATCGACCAACTTGCCGGGCGCGACAACACCGGCGGTGATGTAAGCATCGGCAAGGTCGCGGGCTTCCGACGTCAGTTCCACGTCCTCACGGTTCTCGGGGGATATTCGATCAAGCACGGCGCGAACATTCCCTGGAGCTCCCTCCAGTTCGAGAAGTGTCAGATCCGACACCACGATGGTAGCGCTGCCGGATCGGAAGTGCGCCATGAGCCTCTCGGACCACTCGCTGAACTCGTCGTCCAGACAACCGCCAATGACTGACGTATCCGTGTAGATGTGGGACTTCATCTTCATGACCAAAGTATGCCACTAACGGCAGTGAGTGTCCATGTTGTTTCGCGAGCCGCGTTGCTTCGCGGCACGTCTTGCCTTCAACCATCAACCCTCGCCAGCGGAGAGCGGAAAACCTGTTCCCAATCAAACGGAATATACGCCTTAAGCGTCACACCGCGGCCCGTTATCAGGGAAAGATACCGACATGTGAGTTCATTCAAGGTATTCGGGAATTGACGTAGGCTGCGGAACGTAACCATGGCGTCGCAGCCGTTCTTGTCTAAGTGCGCGATCTTCTTATCGACGACATCCAAGATGTTCTTGCTCAGATTTGCGAGCTTTGTACAGTCCTGTTCCAGAGTCTCTTCAGAGATGGTTTGGCCGTCAGTTGAGAACTGGCCGAAGGTTAGTTTCTGCCAGTTGATATAGTCGGGATCAATGGGGAACTGCTCCAGGTAGAAATCAAACGTGAACTGCCTCGCACACCGCTGCACTTCCCTGATTACGCGCATCAGCGAGATGCTCTTGTCGACCTTGACATGACGCCGAATAGCCATGGCGACACATGCGTCGTAGCAATCGAACACAAACGGTACGAAAACACCATCGACAGACTTGAGGTGCTCGTAATTCTCCTTCACAACACGGGTGAACTTGTCGAAAACATCGGCGTTGTTGACCACCCCTTTAATGTCCGTCTCAACGGCTTCCATCCACCGTTGCCATTTCTGAAATGCGGCCTTGTTAAGCTTCATTATCTTGAATTTCCTTGGCATATCCGACGAGCACCATCCCTGACCACAATCAACCTTGATATTTCAGGCATGAGTTCGCTGGTGCTTCAGGCGGGGGAAGATATCCTCGGGTTTCTTACCGGTGACCTTCAGGTAGAGCGAATCCGGACACAGATCGATCTGGTCCGCCCAAACAAGCTCCCCCGTTGTCCCGATCCGCACCTTGCGGAATTCGGCGTAGTCGTTCCAGAGGGAGAAAACTCCACGTCCCGCAAGGTCGGAGAGGTCTACGGTGCCGTGCGTACCGTCCTGGAAAACCAGGTCCAGCCGGTAGCCATCGAGTACATCCGCTTTGATAATCTTATGCATTACGTTGCACCTCACAATCACACGTCGATACACCTCCTTACTATACCACCTAGTGGCTTGCGGGGCAATCGGTGGCATACTCGGGCGTCTTTTGGTCTTTTAGGGTGCGTTCGTTTTGCCGTCGAGCACGACCGGCGGTCGCGGCTTGCGGGCTTTAGTGAGCCAACTTGCGGCCGGCTTGTCGGGCCTTGTTGCGGACCTTGTTGGACAGGGTGGGCTTCGCCTGGCAGGCGATCAGGCCGACGCACAGCGTGGCGATGGGCTTGGCGCCCAGCATGTTGGCCAGTGTCTTGAGTGCCTTCGGGGTGCCGGTCGTAAGCCGGATCATGATGCCCGGCATGGCGGCCGAGGTTATCAGCACGGCCGGCTTGTTTCGGGCCGTGTCGCGCATCGCGGGACTCCACTTACCCCAGGGCCAGTATGCCATGCAGACGAGCCGCTCCATGAACCGCCGGGTGACGGCGGTCACGTAGCCGAGATTTACCGGCGAGCCGAGCACCAGGCCGTCGGCCTCGCGGCACTTGGCCAGGATGTCGCGCATTTCGTCGTCGTGGACGCACTCACCCGGCTCCGCACCCGGCTCCTGCGTACAGGTTCGGCAATTCGTGCAGAACTCGATGTGCTTATCGATAAGGTAAATCTTCTCCGTCTCGGCCCCTTGTTGGCTCGCTGCGGCCAACGCCTCGTCGACCAGCGAATCGACAACGCCTCCCTTGCGGTAGCTTCCAACGATGCCGAGTATTTTTCTGCTCATGGGTGTCTATCTTCGTTGCCAGATCGATCGCGAAGCACGAATGCATACATCCGTGCAATCAGTGTGATCCGTGGTTTACCATGCGTGTTTTCCACCGCCGTTTCACCGTGCCGGCCACCAGTGGCCGATGGCCGTTCGCATGGTGGCGGTGCGGTCGAGATGAGCGGCGGCCAGGTTTTGGGTTTCGTGTGGGTCGGTGTCGAGGTCGTACAGTTCGGGCTGGCCGTCGGGTACATTAGAGACTTGCGGCAAGATGAGCTTCCAGCGGCCTTCGATCGACCAGCGATACATCAGGCTCGATACCGGAACGCGAATGTCGACCGCGTTGTGCGAGAAGATCTCGCCGAAGATGGCTTTGCGCCGCGCCAGCCGCTCGGTATCCAACAAGTTGACGCCCTGCATTGCGGCGGTGGGTTTTATGCCGCAGCATGTCAGGATGGTGGGCGCCAGGTCGGTGCTGATTACCGGCGTGCTCACGTCTCGGCGGGGTTTGACGCGGCCGGGCCAGCGAAGCACGATCGGCGTGCGGACGCCGCCGTCGTACGGCGACCGTTTTGATTTGGCCGCGTATCCACCGGCGTCGGGACGCTGTATCCAGCCGTTATCGACAAGAAACACCACCAGCGTGTTCTCGGCGAGCCCCTTGCGGTCGAGATAATCGAGCAATTGCCCGCAGGTCTCGTCGAACCACTCGCACATTGCCCAGTATCGGGCGACGTGAATCGAGCCGGTCTTGTCGATGTACTTATCGAGGAGTCTTTGCGGCGGTTTATGGGGCCGATGCGGCAGGAAGGGTGCATACCAGATGAAGAACGGCCGATTGCCCGTCTGGTCGATGAAATCGAAGATCGGCTTTAGGCCTTCACGTCCGATCTTGAGCCCCACGTCGCCGTGTCGACCACCCCGTTTTGGATCGCCGTGGGTCATGCCCGAGGTGAATCCACCGCGACTGTAGTGACCTTCCCACCACTTGCCGGTTTGCAGGCTCTTGTATCCTCGCTCGGCCAACAGTCGCGGCAGGGTTGGCACGCGGTCGATATTGGCAATCATCCGGCGACGCTGGGCCAGGAACTCGGGCCTTGGCAACCTCTTGGGCGGATCGTTGCTGGTGATCTTGTGCTGGTGCGGATAGAGTCCCGTGACAAGCGTTGCCAGACTGGGCCGACACAAGCTCGACGGGACGTACCCGCGAGTGAAGGTGAGCCCCTCGGCAGCCAGCCGGTCCAGGTTCGGTGTCTGGACGACCTTGTGACCCATGAAGCCGAAATCGCCCCACGCCTGGTCGTCGCCGAGAATTATCACCACGTTTGGCGGCGCGGCGGCCGACTGCACAGCGACGCCGCACATCACTACCACGGCCAACCAGAACACCCTTGCGTCCATTGCACCACCCCATATTTTATTCATGTAAGTTGTTGGCCAGCTATACACTCGATCCCAAGCTCTGCTTGGGACCACACCGCACCGTACTGCTGAAGAGTAGCGGGTTCCCAAGCAGAGCTTGGGAACCAGATTAACGGTCTCGGTACTGCGCAAGAACTTACGAAACGAACATCTGGCCTTTTCGGTATCCGCTGTGGACGTATTTCAGTTGGCAGGGGCTTCAGTTGGCAGGGGCTTCAGTTGGCAGGGGATGGAGATTTCTTGAGTTGCTCATCCAAGAACCTTGTCGACTCGCTGACGGCTGTGCGGTCGAGGAAGGCTCGGATGTGGCCGGCGTCGGGTACATTGTACATTCTGGCAGCAACGCCCGACGCTTTCAGCCGTGATACCATCGCGGCAGGTTGGGCGATCTTCACCAGCCGATCGTTCCGGCCGTGACAGAACAGCACGGGAGGATCGTCAGGCGAAACAAACCGAATCGGCGAGGCCAGGCGGTACACCTCGGGCTTTTGGCGCCGAGTATCACCCAACCAGTAGGCCATGCACGGATTGTCCGGTGGGATATCCTGGAAGTCGCAAGGAGCGCCACAGGCAACGACGGCTTGCAGCCTTGTTGACGGACCGGTTGAATCGCGACTGCCGGTTACACCTAACAGCGTCACTAGGTGTCCGCCGGACGAGTAACCCCAGCCGGCGATTCGCGCCGGGTCGATCTTGTGTTGCCGGCCACCAGTGCGCATCCAGCGGACCGCGTCTCGGCAGTCTTCAATTTGTGCGGGGAACTTGTGCGTGGGGGCGAGCCGGTAATCGATCGAGACGGCCACATGGCCATGCTCCGCCAGCATTCGAGCGATCGAAGTCAATTGGCTCTTATTGCCCCCCATCCACGCCCCGCCGTGAATACACAACACGCCGGCAAAGGGGCCCTCGCCGATCGGCCGGTAGACGTCCGCCCGAAGCGGCTGGCCGTCGCGCTCGGCGTAAGTTACATTGCGGATTGTCTCGTACTCCGATCCGGCGGCATCGAAGGAAAATGGGGCGGAGACGACCACGAGGCCGAAAAACAGCACCGCCAGGTTTCGCGCTACCGCCGAGAGGTTCATCCGCATTGCTCCCAAGCACCCCTGGAAACAGCCTGCCGCACCGCCTACAATAGAAATACGACCATTATTCTAGTCCATCGAGCCGGACTCGGCAACTGTTGAGGCACCGGGCAGATGTTCGTGCCGAGGTTTGCCTGGAACCAGATACGCACTGTTCGGACCATTCAACGAAGGGGATCGGGTGATGGGATTGACAAAGGTTACAACCAAACTGAAAAGCTTGCAAAGCCCGATGGGAGATTACGAAGCCGTTTTCCTGGTTGACACCGGCGCGACCGACTCAATGGCGCCTCGAGATGAACTGGAAAAGATCGGTGTTGCCAAGGAAGGCAGCATGTCTTACGAGTTGGCCGACGGGACTATTAAAGAATATCCATACGGTCTCGTTCGGATCGAGTTCATGGGTGAGACAACCGCCGGACGGGTCGTCTTTGCGGATCCCGGCGTCGAACCAATCTTGGGAGTAACCGCTCTGGAGTCGGTGGGCATCATGGTTGACCCGGCGAACAAAACGCTGAAGAGGCTCCCTGCCATTCCGCTCAAGTAAAAAAGACCCTGAATGGGTATGTCTGTTCTTCGTGGTGACAAGTGAATGAGGCTGGAGGACAAACCGTGTCGGAAAAACTCTCTACGATCGACGAGGCCGTGGACGCCGTCGCCCGGGGTAGAACTATCATCGTGATGGACGACCAGGACCGCGAGAACGAGGGTGATTTTGTTTGCGCCGCCGAAAAGGTAACGCCCGAAATCGTTAATTTCATGATTACCCACGGCCGGGGGCAGCTTTGCCTGGCCGTGCTGCCGGATGTCTGCCAGCGGCTCGACCTGCCCCCAATGGTCGAGCAGAACACGGCACCCCTTGGGACCAACTTCACGGTGCCGATCGACCATCGGAGTTGTCGCACGGGCATCACGGCCCAGGAGCGTGCGACGACAATTCAGGCTATCGTCGATCCGGCGACCACTCCCGCCGATTTTGTTCGACCGGGACATCTCTTTCCGCTGACGGCCAAAGAAGGCGGTGTGCTGCGCAGGGCCGGACATACCGAATCCGCCGTCGACCTGACCCGACTGGCCGGCTTGAAACCGGCGGGCGTGCTCTGCGAAATCCTGGCCGAAAACGGAGACCGGGCGCCGCGCGAGAAACTCTACGCCTTGGCCCGGGAACACGAGTTGGAAATCATCACCGTCGAAGACCTGATCCGCTATCGCCGGAGAAGCGAGAAGCTCGTCTACCGCATTGCCGAGGCGGACCTGCCAACCCGGTTCGGCCAAGCGCGGATCATCGCGTACGGAGTGAAGTACGAAACCCAGCAGCCGATTGCGATGGTGTTCGGCGATCCGAGCAAGGTGGCTGCTCCCTTGGTCCGGCTTCACTCGGCCTGTTTCACGGGCGACCTGCTGGCTTCAATTCGTTGCGACTGCGGCGACCAGCTTCAGATGGCATTGGAGATGATCGGTCTGGAAGGAGCCGGCGTGCTGGTCTACCTGCCGCAGGAAGGACGCGGCATAGGCCTGACCGAGAAGATCAAAGCCTATGAGCTTCAGGACCAGGGCATGGATACGGTCGAAGCCAATCTGGCGCTGGGGCACAAGGTCGACAGCCGCGACTACGGCGTGGGCATCCAGATACTCAAAGACCTGGGGCTCTCGAAGGTCTGCCTCTTGACCAACAACCCCAAGAAGACCGACGCCTTCATATACGGCGGGTTCGACCTGGGTGTTGTCGACCAGGTACCCATCCGGGCACGCACTCACGAGCACAACGCCCGATACCTGGCCACAAAACGCGACAAGATGGGCCACGAACTGCCGAAGTAGTTATCAGTTGTCAGTTATCAGTTCTTGTGGTCCGGCGTCGGATCGTCAGTACGGGCAACATTGTCATGTTGTGCGTACCTGCCGGTGCATGATCAAACTGTCCGCATGCGACTACTGATAACTGACTACTGATAACTGACTACTGAGCCTACGCATGAACCACATGGGTAACTGCGAGGCCTCTTGAAATCCTTGTGTCTCGTGTTTGTTATGTGGCGGATGCGGGGTGCAAGAACGTGCAATCCTTGGTTGCTTGACATGTGTCGTGGCCGGCAAGACTGCGGGGTTTTGCGGTTTTCCAACTCTGGGCTGGCCGCTTCCGGTTGGGGTTTTGCATAATTGCCGCTTCAGGCAGCCGACGGCC
>JAUWJC010000502.1 GCA_030607895.1 Pirellulales bacterium | reverse complement strand
GCCCGCGCGGGACTGCGGGGAAGCGCCGACCCGCGACGACCTGCCCGAATCGCAGAACGTCAAGCCGCGGGGCGACGCGCGGGCCTTATGCGGCACATGGCCCGGCGAAGAAGACGATGGGTGCGAGGAGGCGATTGACGAACTACGGCATCCGAGCACGGCGGGAGGCGGCCGATCATGAGCGGTGCCAAGAGCATTCTCGATACGCACATCGTTTCTTACCTGATGAAGGGCGGCCCACTTGCTGAAGCATACGCGCCGCACGTCCAAGGCCGACTGCTTGCTATCGCCTTTATCACGGTGGGCGAGATGTACTTCGGCGCGGAGAAAAACAATTGGGGTAAAAAGAAGCGCAAGGAACTCGAAACAACACTGCGCAACTTTGTCGTCATTCCCTATGATCATGAAATCGCCCGCTGCTATGGACGGCTTGTTGCGGAACGCGAGCGCAATGGGAAACCCATTGCGCCAAATGACGCATGGATCGCCGCATGCGCCACACGGCATGACGTTCCGTTGGTCACGCATAACGCCAAGGATTTCGTGAGTATCACGGCTCTTGAGGTCATTACGGAAAAGGTGTGATTTAGTGTGATTTAGTGTGATTTAGTGTGATTTAGGGGGCAAGTGATTTACGGGTCAGGGAAAGCGCCGGGATAAACCGGCGTGGAGTAGCGAATGGGGAAACCGGGGACAGTCACCTATTTTCTTGTTGATCTGCTTCGAAGGAAGAATGGAAATAGGCGACTGTCCTCTATTGACCTCACTACCGAACACCCAGGCCCCGGCATCCGGTGGCTTTGCATTCCTGACTGCGGACGGCTAGAATTTTTATGAGACACGTCTCGAGGGCGGGTAAGTCCTCGTACATCAAGCCACCGGGAGATTTCACGATGAAAGCGACCCTTCAGTTATTAGGGGCCGGCAATGGCAGGCGGCGTTCGCGGCGGCGTTTCCTGGCCGGCGCGCTGGGCGCGATCGCCGGCCCCGGAATTGTCCCCGCCTCGGCGTTGGGTAAAGACAACCAGATGGCGCCGAGCGATCGGATTACGATCGGCATGTTCGGCATGGGCAATCGGGGCAGCAGCTCGTTCAGGGCGATGCGGCCTTTGCCCGACCACCAGGTCGTGGCCATTGCCGATTGCCGACGGAAGCGGGCCCGCCTGGCCCAGGAGCAAGTCAACGGCTTTTATGCCCAGCGGTTGGGTAAGGAGACTTTCAAGGGCTGCGAAATCTACAACGACTTCCGCGAGGTTTTGGCCCGGGATGACATCGACGCCGTCTGGGGTTGTATTCCCGACCACTGGCACGGAGTGGTATACAGTCGGGCGATCGAAGCGGGCAAGGACATCTACGGCGAAAAGCCGGTCACCCGTTGGATCGCGCAGGGGATCAAAGTCCGCGACGCCGTGCGTCAGTACGGTTGCGTTTTTCAGACGGGCACCCAGCAGCGCAGTTCCCGCCATTTCCGCCATGCGTGCGAACTGGCCACAAACGGCTACCTGGGTAAGCTGAAAACGGTCTACGTGGGTGCCCCGGGCGGGCGGTCCTACCCGGCCGAGCCGCCCTGCGACGTGCCGGAAGGTTTCGACTACGACATATGGAGCGGTCCGGCCCCTTACATCCCCTTCGACAAGAAGCGGTGCGAGTGGCTGGCCATGTACATGATCTCTCACTACTGTGCGGGCTTTATTACCAACTGGGGCGTTCACCACCTGGACATCGCCGGTTGGGGATGCCCCGAGGTTTTCGAGAAGCCGTTCGAGATCGAGGGCACCGGCGTCCTGCCGTCGGAAGGCATGACCGACACCTGGATATCCTGGCAGATGGAACTGCGCTGGGCGAGCGGCCTTCGCATGAGCTACACCAACAGCGGCAACCCCAACAAGCAGGGCTGCAAGTTCGAGGGTGACGAAGGCTGGGTGCACGTCAACCGGGGCGGTATCTCGGCCGAGCCGAAATCGCTGTTGGACGTAAAGCTCAAGCCGAGCGACACGCCGCTGCACGCCAGCCCGGAATACTCCAACCCTTACACGGCCCACACGGCCGACTTCTTCCGCAGCATCCGCACGCGGCAGGATCCAGTCTCTTCGATCGAAGCCGGTCACTACGCAAGCACGTTGGGTAACGTTTCGGACATCGCCTTGCGGATGGGACGCAAGCTGAAATGGGACCCCGCGGAAGACCGGTTTATCGGCGACGACGAGGCCAACACCATGCTCTCGCGTGCCGCGCGCAGCCCGTGGACTATTTGAAGGCCGAAAAAGGGACCAGGTTTAATTTGCCGTCTGCGGCCCGGAGGGTGCTTCGCACAAATTAAACCTGGTCCCTTTTTCGGCTATTTGAACCCGACTGGAAGAAAGGACGAACCATTATGTTTCTGAAACGATATAGTCTAGCGTTGTTGATCCTGGCGGTACTTTGGATTTCGCGGCCTTCGTGCGTCATGGCGGCGGAAATGGCGGCGGAAATGCCGGCGGACGACGCCTGGAAAGCACTACCCAAGTACGAGTACGGCCAGGACATGGCCGCTCTGCTTGCAATGGACCGGGCAGTCATCCAAGCGATGGCCTCGGGCGAGACTCGCTCGGCCTGCGCGGCTCGGTTGGCTGCACTGCTTGCGGCGAAGGACACCAGCCTGGCGGCCCGACAGTATATCTGCCTGCAACTCCGACAAGTCGGCACGCCGGCCGAGGTTCCCGTGCTGGCCAAACTGTTGGTGAAACCCGAGTATGCGCAGATGGCCCGCTACGCGCTCGAACAGATTCCCGGTGAAGCTGCGTCGGCCGCGTTGCGCGGGGCACTGGCGACCCTAAAGGGCAAGCTGCTGGTTGGTGCGATAAACTCCGTGGCCGTCCGCAAGGACGCCGGCGCCGTGGCGGCGCACGAACGGTTGGCCGACTCCCAAGACAAACAGGTTGCCTCCGCCGCCCTGGGCGCCTTGGGACACATCGGCGACCAGCGTGCCGTGGCCTTGCTGACCGGTCGGGCCGCGAAATCGCCTGTTCCGATGCCCCAAGAACTGGCCGTTGCCATGCTGCGATACGCAAACGGGCTTGCCAAAAGCGGCAAAACGGAACCGGCCAAGGCGATATTCGAGAAACTCAGCCAAACCGGCCAGCGCCGGGGTATCCGCCGGGCAGCCCTGGAAGGATTGCTGCGCCTTCAGGGAAAGCAGGCCACCGCCACAATCCTCGCGTGGTTTGCCGATCCCGACCCACAGCGCCGGCTGATAGCGTCGGGCCACCTCCACGCGCTGCCCGACGTGCAGCTCGACAAGCTGCTTGCCAGGCTGGGCGATTTGCCCGACGCCAGCCAGTTGGCGGTAATCGAATTGGCCACCTCCCGGCGTGGAGAGAAGATGCTGCCGATGGTTCTGTCGATGGCCCGGAGCGACAAGCCGGAACTCCGGCTGGCCGGCCTGCGCTGCCTGCGGATGGTT
>JAUWJC010000426.1 GCA_030607895.1 Pirellulales bacterium | reverse complement strand
CGGTGCGCGCATTTTGTACAATAGTTTTTACAGTTTTGTTTAGCCGCCGCGGCCACGCGGGGGTGCCTACCCCGGCGTGGCCGCCTGGGGCTAAACAGTTTGCTTGCGACCCCTGGCCGCGTTCGGCTTCGCGAACACGGCGAACGATTATCATTATTGCAAGAGGAGCAAGAAACGAACAGACCCTCGCGCCAGTCAAGGCGGCGCGGGGGTCTGCCTGATTCGTTCATCCGGCCGTTCACACGGCCAACAAGGTCACGTTGCTTAGAAACTGGCGGCCAGTTCCTCGTCCGGGCGCGGGTTGAAGCCGAAGGCCACACCCTCGCGAGCGCCGGCTGTGAGATGGACAGTTTTGGTCTCCTCGGCCAGCTTCCCGTTACGGACGATTTGTGCCCGAACCACGTACTTGTACGTGAAGCCCGGCTTCAGACCGTACGAAACATACTGACGCCGACTACCCATGCTCTTGGTCTCAATACCGTTGATCGTCACCTTTGCGCCGGCCGGAACCCAGATGGTCAGCAATCCGCTGGTGGCTCGGGTTGGGGCGTCTTGGTTCTGGTTCTGGTTTTGGTATTGGTTTCGGGTTTCACCGGGCAACAGCGAGGTTGGATCAGGCTGCTTGGCCGGTGGAGCATCGGTCGGGGCCTCAAGTGCGCCAGCGTCCGGAACCACCTTTGGCTGCAGCAGAGACGGTGCCGGCTGCATTAGTGCCGGTGCCGGCTGTGCGGGCGCGGCTTGGGCCGGTGCTGGTGCAGGCTGTGCGGGTGCCGGAGCTACCTTCTGGACCGCGGCCGGTGTCGGCGCGACCGCCCCGCAAACAGAAACACTGTCGCGGCAGGCTACGTCGTAAGAGCAACAGTCCCAACAGCAGCAACTGCTATAACAGCACCCGTAGCCACCGTAGTACCAACGGTACGGGCCTAGCAGCAGACGACGAATCGGACCGCGTCTCAATCCCACGTAGTAACCACCGCAATACGGACTGCCACAGCCAATACTGTAACAAGGGGAATACCAGCAGGCCGCCGGTCGGTAACATCGCCACCCCCAGAATGCGTTCGCCTCCGACGCGCTGACCGAGATCGCGGCGATTACAACCGCGCCAACTACTAGAAACTTCCAGCCAGGTCGAAACATTTGATTTCCACTCCCTTCAAGTAAACCAATGGGATACCCACATCACAATCCTTACAGCATACCAAGCGTAGCACACAAATCAAGTAGGCTGCGATGGCCTGTAGGATTTTAAGAGATACGAAAAAGGGGTGGCTACCGCGGTTTTTTCCTTTCAGGCAGGGCCGATTTCGGTTACCCCGACACCAAAAAAGCCGTGCCCGGTGGTCGCGCACGGGACAAACAGACAAGCGATTTTCCGGAACTTCCAGCGCGACCACCGGTCGCGGCTTTATGGGGCAGATGCCGTAACCCGTTATTGTCACACCAGTTACGACAAGCCCCAGGTTGGCCTCGCCGGTTCGCCGCGTCTTGCCCTATAATCCGCGGCCTGACGGCAACGTCTATCAAAGTGCCTGAAACGCACCGTTTCCGAAATGTTGTGGTGCGTTTCACACACCCTACGATACCCCCTCCCTAATGGGGTTCCGGCCGTGAAATCTACCGTTTGGGCCCGCCGGCTGCCCTGGTTGATCGTGGCAATTGCCGCGGCATTAGTGCTCTTGGGATGGCTGGGAATCGCGCGTTGCGAGGAGCTATCCGGCAGCGATGGGCGGTTTCTCAGGCAGCAGATCGTTTGGTCGGCGCTGGCACTGGTAGCCATGCTGGCGGTAACGGTCCCCAACTACCGTATCCTCTGCCGCTGGAGTTACGTGCTGTTTCTGTTGGCGTTGGCGCTTTTGGTGGCCGTCTATTTCTTCCCGCCGGTAAACAACGCACGCCGATGGATTCGCGTCGGACCGGTTGGCTTACAGCCTTCCGAGTTTGCGAAGGTTGCCTTCGTGTTGGCACTCGGGCGGTATTTGATGTACCGGGAGAACTTCCGCCGGTTTCGAGGACTTCTGTTACCGTTGGGTATCGCGTTGATACCGGTTGTGCTCGTCCTGCGAGAACCCGACCTGGGCACGGCGTTGGTCTTTCTGCCGGTGTTGTTCGCAATGCTGATTGCGGCCGGGGCCCGATGGCGCGATCTGGCGCTGTTGGCCATGGCGGGAGTGATTACCCTGCCGCTGTTGTGGACTCAAATGAGTCGGGAGCAGAAGTCGCGCGTGACCGCCCTGTTCGAGCAGGCCGCCCCCGGCGAAGTCACCGGCGACGATGCGTATCACCTTCACCAGGCAAAGCAGATGCTTGCCTTGGGCGGCCCGTGGGGTAGCCTGGTGGCCGGCCAGGTAGTCGACGATCCGGCCGCCTACCGCCTGCCCGAGGCCCGAAGCGACTTCATCTTCTGCGTGTTGGGCGAACGCTTGGGACTCTTGGGTGCCGCCGGTGTACTGGGGCTTTTTGGGCTTCTGGCGTGGCGTGGCGTGGCTATTGCCGCCGGCACTCGCGAACCGTTCGGACGCCTCGTTGCCGCCGGACTGGCCGCGTTGCTGGCTGTCGAGGTGTCGATCAACACCGGGATGACGGTCGGCCTGCTGCCAATCACCGGTCTGTCGCTGCCGCTTGTAAGCTACGGCGGCTCCGGACTTCTGGCGCACGCGTTAATGCTCGGGTTGCTGTTGAATATCGGCCTTCGGCCGGGATACGAGATGACCAACGAGCCCTTCCGGTATGGGGACGGGTAAGGGACGGCCGAAGAATAACTTTCCGGGTGTACTCATCACGCTCCGCGTGATGCAGGTTCGTCACGCGGAGCGTGACGAGTACGGTAGGCGGAAACCGAGGCTA
Organism: Pirellulales bacterium; assembly: GCA_030607895.1. GTDB lineage: Bacteria > Planctomycetota > Planctomycetia > Pirellulales > Thermoguttaceae > JAUWJC01. Next base: position 1,359 of record JAUWJC010000426.1, on the reverse strand, counting down.
CTTGTCCGCCGCTTTCAGGCTGATGTCGTCGAAGGAGATATCGCCGACGGCGCCGAGCAGTCCGATACGCAGAATGGCCTCTCGGGCGCGTACCGGCACGGCGATGCGCTTGGATTCGGTTCGCCACGGGAAGCTGCCTCGCCATGGTCCCACGACGGCTTCGCCCAGCACGCAACGGTTCTCGGCGAAGAAAGAAATGACCACCGTGGGCAGTTGGCGGGTGTTTGGGTCTGGCCGGATGCCCTCGCCGCGAACGTCGAGCACGATTTCCAGTTCCTTGACCTTCCGGCCGTCCACCGGGAACCCTTGCAGCGCATGGCTGCCGCGGCCCGGCTCGGAATTGGTGAACTTCGCGTAGCGGTCGCCCGACGGCGCGTCGTCGTCCTCGACGAGTTCCAACTGCCGCTGGTAGTGCCACCCGAGAGGCTTTTCCGGATCGCCGACGTGCTTCTCGAAGCCGCCGTTGCGGAGACCGGGATTGGTTGGATCGGGCTGAATGCGGCGATGCCGCTCGGCCTCGCCGGTCATGGGCACGAACAGCGTCGGCAGCGTCTTCTCGGTTACCAGGCGGCCGCCAGTTTTCTTCACCAGGTAGAGTTCCTGCTGGTACCGCCGGCCTACGGGAATAATCATCAGTCCTCCTTCCCGAAGCTGCACGGCCAGCGGCCTGGGAATACGCTCCGGCGAGCAGGTGACGATGATCTTGTCGAAAGGCGCTTTTTGGGGCCAGCCCTCGAAACCGTCGCCTGTCTTGACATGAACGTTACGATAGCCGAGCCTTCGCAATGTTTTGGCGGCACGATGACCGAGCGGTTCGACGATCTCGATGGAATACACCTCGCTGACCAGGCCGCTGAGCACGGCCGCCTGATATCCGCTGCCGGTGCCGATCTCCAGGACCCTGTCGGTTGGCCGCGGGTCGAGTTGCTCGGTCATGTAGGCCACCACAAACGGCGGCGAGATGGTCTGTCCGTGGCCGATGGCCAGGGCCATGTCGAGGTAGGCGTATTTCCGCTTGGCCAGCGGCACGAATTCATGGCGCGGGGTTTTTCGCATCGCCTCGATCACTCGGGGGTTTTTCACGCCCGCCGCAACGATCTCGTCGTCGACCATGCGGTCTCGCGCTTCGGCCATTGCCTGCCGGCCTTGCGCCCGACATTCGGCCGGCATGTGTGCCGCGCAAATGGCCAAGAGAAAGATCGCGGTTTTGCCGATGTTTGCCGTCATGGGAACCACTGCAATAATTCCTTGTTCCCAAGCTCTGCTTGGGAACACCGCCGATCGAAGCGCTGTTTTCGTGGAAGTACGTTCCCAAGCAGAGCTTGGGAACGAGGTAATCATTTTCTGGCAACGCCCGGT
>JAUWJC010000376.1 GCA_030607895.1 Pirellulales bacterium | reverse complement strand
GAACGCGACGGCGTGAGGGTTGCCCATCGAAACGCACGTTACCCGCAAACGCTCACCCCCGACAGCCAACTCTGCCCCAACGACCGGGTTGCCCGACAGAGTGGTGGGAATTCTGTCCGCTTCGAGGGTTGGTTGTCCCATGTCCACCCGAACGCGGCGGACCCGGCCGTCGGCAATTTCCAGGGCCAACGCGAGAACGCCCGCCCCCGTCTCGATCTGAAGCGTGTCCTTGTTCGAGAGCCCATGGGCGTAGACATACTTGGCCACGCAGCGGATGCCGTTTCCACACATTTCCGCCTCGGACCCGTCGGCATTGAACATGCGCATCCGGGCGTCGGCCGTCCGGGAGGGGCAAATCAGTATCAGGCCGTCGGCGCCGATGCCGAAATGCCGATGGGATACTTTTCTTGCAAGTTCGGCCGGGTTGTCGGGCGGGGGTTCGTCAAAGCAGTTGACGTAGACGTAATCGTTTCCCGCCCCGTGCATCTTGGTGAATTGCATTGACTCGACTCCGTGGCGGTCTTCATCGCCGACAAGCAGGGCATTTTACGGAATGGGTGCTCAGCCGGTCAAGTCGAGGAGATTCCCGCTCTGGCCCGAAGCATCTTTGCTTTGGGCCTGTTTGCCCGGGTCGGAGTTGTCCGACTTGTCGGTTGACGGTGCAGGCGCCTCTTCCCAGAGCCGGCGTCCGTCGGCGTCGCGTTCGGCCGTTTCGTGGTCTTCGCCGTCGGCCTCTCCGATCCCGGCGGCGTTTTCGGCCTTTTGATCGGCTCGAACACTTCGTTGCTGGCTGGCAACGTCCTGTTCGGCCCGCTCGACGTCGGAGCCTTTTGTCTGCGCCAGCGGCGAGCCGGCAATGCTGCCGCCGATTCCTCCTAATGGACCCACGCTCATGACAAATCTCCTATCAGCAGTCAGCAATCAGCCATGTAGGTTATGCTTTAGCATAACACATTCACGCCGCAATGTTATGCTGAAGCATAACCTACGCAGTTGCGAAGCCGCAAGCGGCCACCCACTATCAACTCTCAACTATCAACTATCAACTGTCAACTATCAACTCTCAACTCTCAACTATCAACTACCTTCGTCCTGGTTTTGGCATCCACTGTCGGGCTTGGGGGAAGAGGGCCGGCGGATCGACCGGCCTCTGTAGGTCGGCCTGCAACTGTTGCAGTGCCTTACTGACGCCGGGGAAGGCCTCCTTGCTGGTTTTCGGGTGTTTTAGGGAGCCTCCAACGTGAATCAGCATGATCTGCTGACTGGCGCCGCCGACCAGTTCGCTTAGCACGGGAATTCGCCACTCGTGGCGACCGACCACCGTATGGAAATTCAAGTTGATATCCGATTGGAAGTTCATCTCGCCTTTACCCAGCAGACTGATTGCGTCGCCGTTGAAATCGATGCGGTCGAAGTAGATGTGATTTCCCTCGATGCGGAAGTCGATGTCGCTTTTGCTGAAGGCGGTCGTATCGGGCGGGCGGATGCTGAGTATCTTCAGCAGCGAGATCATCAGCGGCAGTTCGTAGATGTCGGCCTCGCGGAGCTGTATCCGGCCGTGGCCGCCCAGCGTATTGATGCTCCGTCCGCTACCCCGCAGGTCGACCGTTGCCATGATCTTTCCCCGCAGATTCTGGCGGCCCATCATTACTTCCTGGGCGCAACGGGTCAGGTCGGCTTGGGCCAGGGTGGCGTGCAGGCCGTAGCGCGGCACTTGCTCCAAGGCCACCCAACCGTCGCCGTAGACGATGCCGCCGAACAGCTTGGCGGTGATGGTGCGCGGCTGCTGCGAGGGCTGGGGACGAGCTTGCCCGGCGGCGTCACTGGAAGGGGTGCCACTGGAAGGGGCGCTGCTGGAAGGACGGTCAACCCAGGAGCCAAGCAGCACCCGCCGGTCGTCGATCCAAATTGGCCCCATCACTTGGGTGAGTTGTATGTCCTTGTAGGTAAGCGAATCGACGGCCAGTTCGCCGCGGGAGTGGAAATTCTGGCCGTCGAATTGGCCGACGAGTGTCAGTCCGCCTTGCAAGTTCTCCAGCTTCACGCCGCAATCGATACTCCCCTGGTTGAAGCCGATTGCAAGGTCCCATTTGGAACAAAGCGGTGCACCCGGCTGGCCGCCACGCGAGAAATCAATCGTTCCGTGAAGGTTGATTGGGCCGCGGGGGTCCAGTTCGATGAGCGGCTTTCTCAGTCGGCCGGGCAGGGCCTGCATCAACTCGCGGTCGAGCCGAAGACGATCGACCGAGAGTCCCTCGAGGTGCAATCGCCAACCTCCGTCGGGCAGCAGATCGGTGTAGCCGCTTGCCGATAGCTTGACGTTGCCGTGCTCCGCCTTGAACTGTTTTAGGGTTACGTGCCCATCGCGGTAGACCGCCGTGCCCTGGAGCTTTTCAAGTGCATACGGAAAGGCCACCGGCTCGATGGACATGCTGTCGCCGTGCGGTTGGAGGCGGACGACGACGTTGAGTTGCTTCCGGTTGGCCAGGTAGCGGACTTCGGCTCCCAGATGCACCACTCCTCGCGGCTTCAGCCGGTTCCACAACTGCTGCATGTTGGGACGCAAAGCATCGCGGAGTTCTTCTTCCAGTTCGATTTGCGTACCGCTCAGCCGCAGCACCAGTTCGTTGCCCTGGGGTGTCGGCACCAAATGGCCCTCGCAGGTGACGAATCCGCTGTCGTTGACCCCCTCGAAGTCGCGGAACGTCCACCGGCCGTCGAGAATTTCGACCGTGCCGCGTATGTTGTTCAGGGGGTAGGGGAACTTCTCGTAACGCATCGAGCAGCGATTCAATCCGACCAACAGGTGGCTGTGCATTGGCGTGTTCGGCGCGTCGCGCCAGGCGCGCATGAAGAAATTGGCCGTCCCGCGTGGCTCCAGCGACCGGATCACGGCCCGGGGTTTTTCGGGAAGTGCGGTCAGCAGCTTTTTGTCCAGCGGAAGATTGTCGCCTTTTGCCTCGAACCAACCGAAGGGGTTTGAGTTGGGGTGGTGCACTTCGGCCGACAACCGCACCGGCTGACTGCCGCTTACGGCCGTCAGGTTCACCCGCAAAACGTCGTCCTTGAGTTCCAACGTGCCCTTGCCGTGTTCCAGCCGGTAGGGAAACTTGTGGTAGGTGAAGGAAACGTCCAGACACCGCACGGCCAGATCGGGTTGCCAGTTCCGGCCGTCGTAAGACAGCTTTACGTCGGCGTGGACATGGCCGGCCGGAAGGTACTTGTACCACTGGTCCTGGATTTCCTTGGGCAGCATGTCGAGCAGTTGCCGATCGAGTTCCAACTGCCGGATTTCCGCCTCCAGCGCCAACGGACTCGACTCGTCGTAACCGGTACGGCGGCAGGAGAGTCGAAGCGTCGCCTGACCGCTGTTGGCCGAGAGTTGCTCGATTGTGAATCCCTCGTTGTCGAGGTGGACCTTCGCTCGCATTTCGGTGAGCGGGTAGGGCAGCCGCGGGTCGGCCATTCTCCCCCGGGCCAGCCGGCCGGACAAATCAAACAGGTACGGCGAATCGCCCGACGGATTATCGCTCACCCGAAACTCGATATTGCCTTCACCCCGGAGCGTTCCGAGCGCGGTCAGCTTGTCGGCGATTGCCGCCGGCAGTGCGGCGCGAAACTCGGGCGAAATCTCCAGTCTTTCGATATGGCCGGAGACATCCCACCGCTCGGCGATCGGGTCGACCATGCCTTTCAACTCCACCTGCCGCAGGTAGTCGCCCGTTAGCGCCCCCTTGAGCGTCCGCGTGTCTGGGCCAAATTCGGCCGCCTCGGGAGCGCTGATCGAGAGGTTCACGTCCCGGAGCATTAGCGTGCCGGCGGGGTTCTTCAACGGGTCGAAAATCTCGATCGTGCCGTTCTCGATCGTCACGGCAGGTGGGTGACGACTGAGCTTGGGTAGCGGCAGCAGCTTCGCGGTGCTCCAGGAACCGTCCGGTCGGTGAGTGATACGGAGCGTCGGCCGGCGAATGGTGATGTGAGTGATTTCCAACTCTTGGTTTACCAACTCGTTCAGTTCTGTCCGGCAGGCGAGAAAGACCTCTTCGAGGTGCAACAGTTCGGCGCGCGGACCTTCCGCCCCAAGCTCGAGAATCGACAAACCGCGAACCTCGATCCCTTCACCCTCCACCAACTCGGCGGAGCGGACCATCACCTTCAGATCGGCATAGTGCCGAGCGAATTTCGCCTCCACCCGGCGACGAATCTCCTCGTCCACCCGATGGTAGAAGTATGGGACGGCAACAATCACCCCAATCACCCCCAGCAGCAGGCCCCACTTGAAGATGAGCCAGCAGAAATTGATCGGACCCTTGAAGATAAGAACTAACCCTCCTTGGTTAGTGGATAGTTGATGGTTGAGAGTTGAGAGTTGAGAGTTGATGGTTGATGGTTGAGAGTTGAGAGTGCCGCTTACGGAGCCGGGCCGTGTCGGCCCGGTCAATTGTCAATTGTCAGTTGTCAATTATCAACTATCCTATACTTGGCACGGCCGAAGAATGAGGTTTTGTAGGAGGCGACTCCCGGCGCCTATTTGCCGGGAAATGAAGCTTCAATCGGCGAGGGGAGTCGCCTCCTACTTGGACAGCGCCACTTTGGCATCACTCGCGGCTGTAAACCTTGGGTGGAAAACACCTTATCTCGTCATCGTGCGGTCCGGTGATGCATGATTTGATTCGGTCCACGTCGATCCCCAACTCGT
>JAUWJC010000500.1 GCA_030607895.1 Pirellulales bacterium | reverse complement strand
GTCCCTAGCCCCTGACCCCTGGTCCCTAGCCCCTGGCCCCTGGCCCCTAGCCCCTGACTTGACCCTCTCGACAGTCCTGGGTATTGTCTCAGGTGTGTTCGCATCGTACCGACAACTTGTACCTGTCCTCTCAATCAGGAAGGCCACCATGATCATGACAAAGAAGCAGGCACGTGCCGCGGCGGTATTTCTGTTGCTGGCACCATGGATCGGTTGCCCGCATCCGGCGCTGGGTGACTGGCCGACGTATCGGGGCGACAATCGCCGCAGCGGCATTGCAGCCGAAGCTCTCAAACTGCCGCTGAAGGAGGTCTGGACTCATCGGTCGCTCGAGGCGCCTCGACCGGCCTGGCCCGACTTGCCGGCAAGCGATGACATCTGGCACCGCTTTCACGCCTTGAAGCCCCCGGTCACTTACGACCACGCTTTTCAGATAGTTGTTGCAGGCGAGTCGGTATACTACGGCTCCTCGGCCGACGATACGTTCTATTGTCTGGATGCCGCCACGGGCAAGACGCGTTGGTCGTTCAGCACCGAGGGCCCGGTGCGTCTGGCTCCCGTCGTGGCCGACGGCCGGGTTTATGCGGGCTCCGACGACGGGCGGGTGTATTGCCTGGATGCCGAGAACGGGCGGCTGTTGTGGAAACACCAGGCCGGCCCGGAGGATCGCCGCCTGCCGGGCAACGGCCGAATTATCTCGCTCTGGCCAATCCGCTGCGGCATAGCACTGGCCGACGATGTGGTTTACTTCTGTGCCGGTTTGTTTCCGTCTCAAGGCGCGTATTTGTGCGCCGTGGCCGCCAAGGACGGCAAGGAGGTCTGGAAACAGAAGGTGGACATCTCTCCCCAAGGATATCTTGTCGCGTCGCCTTCGCGGCTTTTCGTACCCACCGGCCGCACCGCCCCGCAGGTCTACGAGCGTGGAACGGGAAAGCACGTCGCGGCCTTGCCCGGCGCCGGAGGATGCTTCGCCGTGCTGGCCGATAACCTGTTTGCTCACAGCGGCGGCGAGAAGGGCGGGATTCATCTCTCCGATGCCGTCTCCACCGAGAAGATCATCTCTACGTCCGGCATTCGCATGGTAGCCGACGCGACCACCGCCTACATCCTCAGCCAGGACCGGCTCTCGGCCGTCGACCGCGGGCGTTTCGTTGAGCTGGGCCGCCTGCAAAGCAGAAAAGACAAGACCGAGGAAGACAAGCGGCGTATTGCAGAGTTGGGTGGAAGTCAAAAGGCGTGTCTGAAATGGGAAGTCCCAACCGCAACCTCGTACGAGTTGATCCTATCCGGCGACGCACTTTTTGCCGGCCAGGAAGATCAGGTTATCGCCTACAGCACGGACAAGGGCAGATACGTCTGGGGCGGCAACGTCTCGGGCAAGGCATACGGTCTGGCAGTCAGCGGCGGACGCCTCTTTGTCAGCACCGACAAGGGAACCATCCACTGCTTCGATCCGGGGTTGGTTCAAGGCCCCGGCCCCACCGTTGCCGAAACAGCCCAGAAAGAATCCCCATATCCGGTCGACCGCTGGACACCCCGCTATCAACAAGCGGCGGAAACCGCCATCAAGGCGGCCGGCGTGAAGAAAGGCTATTGCCTCGTACTCGAAGCAGGCATCGGCAGACTCGCCTACGAGATCGCCAATCGATCGGAATTCCGCGTAATCGGGCTGGAACGAGACGCCCAAAAGGTCGCCACGGCCAGAAGGCTGCTCCGCAAAGCGGGGCTCTACGGGACACGCATCGCCATCCATCACGGGCAACTCGACAAGCTCCACTATCAAAAACGCTTCGCCAACCTGGTCACCTCGGACGAAGCCGTGACGACCGGCCGGTGGCCGGGCAAGCCGGCCGAAGTGTACCGGGTTGTCCGGCCTTGCGGCGGCGTGGCCGTGTTCGTTGCACCGCCGGGTGCCGCGAACCGGGCCGCCGCGTACGAGTCGGCCAAGGGAGCCATGCCCGGCTGGAAAATCCAAAAGCAACCCGACGGCCTTCTGGTGGGAACGGTTCGTCGTGGGCCGTTGGAAGGCGCCGGCGAGTGGACGCACTTCTTTGCCGACAGCGGCAATTCCACTTGTAGCAACGATACCCTGGAAATGGGGCCCATGGAAATCCAGTGGTTCGGCCGGCCGGGGCCGAAAAAAATGGTCGATCGGCACCAGCACGGCGTCGGGCCCCTCTACAAAAACGGACGGCTGTTCATCTCCGGACTGAATTACTTCACCGCCGTCGATTCATACAACGGTACGATACTCTGGGAGCGAGATGTCCCCGACTCGGTACGGATTGGTGCATTCAAAAACTCCGGCAACATGGTGGCAACCGACGAGTACCTGTACGTCGTCGCCGCCGATCGGTGCATGGCCCTTGCCTCGCAAACGGGCGAAGAGGCGTTAAGCTTTCCCGTGCCGGCCGGCCCCGACGGCACTAAAGGCGATTGGGGCTACCTGGCCAGCGTGGACGACATCCTCTTCGGCAGTGTCACCAAGCAGGGTGCGTGCTGGAGGAAACACGTCCTGGCTACCGAAACGCTCATCTACCGCGATTTCATGCCCGTCGTCTGTAGCGACTCCCTGTTCGCGCTGAATCGCCACACGGGACAGAGCCTATGGCACTACACGCCCAGCGACGGCGTCATCATTAACACCACAATCGCCGTTAGCGGCGGACGAGTGTATTGTGTCCAAAGCGCCAACCCCGATTCCCGCAACGTCGCCAGCGGCGCGGTCAAACTCGAGATGCTGCTGGGCAAGGGCTCGAATCTCGTGGCACTCGACATGCGCACCGGCAAGGTTCTCTGGAAAAAACCGGCCGAACTGCAAGCACTCCAGCACATCATCTACCTGAACCATGCCAACGACACGCTGCTGGTGACCGGCTCGAAGAACGCGCCGGTAGGCGGCAAGTTGCGGGTTCGCTACGACTTGCACGCCTTCGACGCCCCAACCGGCAACCGGCTCTGGCAGCTTACCCACGTGCCACTGGACGATCACGTGCTCGACGGCGGCCACGCCGAGCAGGTGAAGCACCCGGCCATCGCGGGCGGTATTATCTATGCAACCCCCTCGGCGTATCATTTGCGGACAGGAAAACAACTGCCCGGCTGGTCATGCACGCGAGGTGGCCATGGCTGCGGAACGATCTCGACTTCCGCCTCCTGCCTGTTCATTCGGGGCGATAACCCGCGAATCACCAGCCTGAAAACCGGCGAACAGGTGCCCTTGACCCGCGTCACCCGACCCGGCTGCTGGATCAACATCATCGCGGCCGGCCGGTTGATCCTCATGCCCGAGTCGAGTTCCGGATGCACCTGCAACTACTCGGTCCAGACCTCGATGGCACTGACGCCGCGCGATTGATAATCCATGCACGTGAATCCGTAGTGGATATACTCGACGCGGTCACAAACTGCGGTTTTGGGATGGAGTTATCAGTTATTAGTTATCAGTAGTCAGTAACTG
>JAUWJC010000444.1 GCA_030607895.1 Pirellulales bacterium | reverse complement strand
TGGTCGGACGAATGAGGTGGCACTCGAAATCAGCCCCCTCAATCCGTGTTTCATATGTGTTTCATCCGTGGCCGAGATAATCCCGTGAACGGTTACCCAGAATCGTTGTTTCCAAGCTCTGACAACTGATAACTGACAACTGATAACTTCGTCACAAAACCGCAATTATTGACCGCGAGCAGTATAGCGGCCGGGACGTTCCGGCGGATGCCGTTCACAAAGCCGGTGTCCATGAGAACCACGCAGATCAGTACCTTATCAGCCCAGGATGAGCCGTGCAAGCGCCCGGCGGGCCGCTTGCGGCTTCGCAACCCGTCCCTCAGCCTTCTGCAAACAACAACGTCGGGGCGCAATGCGGGTTATTACGAAACCACTTACATGGGTGATTGCGAATGCAATGGCTCTTCCGCTTTTAGGTGCAAAACGCTAGAAACGCGGCGGTGTGCCACTGCTTGCCCGGAAAAAACAAGCCATTTGCGGTGGGCAGGCACTGCTTGCGGGCTTTCCGAATTGGGCAGGTATCCCGCAAGCAGTGTCGTGATGCAAGTTCAACGCTCACGGGAAGTTCCGCAAGCAGTGGCACACTGACCGCTTTCCAGGAGTTTACACCTAAAAACGGAAGAGCCCTTTTTTGTGCGCTTTCGACGAATGCCTACACTGGCCCCGTACCATGACGGTCCCGTTGACAGAATCGACGGCCGGCTTCAAGATTAGAGCATGAAGATCGGCACGTGGAACGTCAATTCGATCCGCGCCCGCCAGGAGCGGCTCTTGGCGTGGCTTCGGAAGGTGCAACCGGACGTCCTTTGCGTCCAGGAACTCAAGGTCGCCGACGAGGTGTTCCCGTACGAGCCAATTCGCGAGGCAGGCTACCATGCTGCCGTCCACGGTCAGAAGACCTATAACGGCGTAGCCATCCTCAGCCGCAACGAACCCACAAACGTGGTTTGTGGTCTGGCCGACGAGGCTGACGATCCCCAAGCCCGGCTGATCGCGGCGGAGATCGACGCGACACACATCGTCAGTGCTTACGTTCCCAACGGTCACGTCGTCGGGTCCGACAAGTACCGGTACAAACTGGATTGGATGGAGCGTCTGCGAGATTACCTCAACCGGCGTTTCGATCCCTCCGGCCGGCTGGTCCTTTGCGGCGATTTCAACGTGGCGCCGGACGACCTGGACGTGGCGAACCCCGAGAGTTGGGCCGGCTCGGTGCTATGCCACCAGGATGCCCGCGACGCACTGGATAATATCCGCCGGTGGGGCTTCACCGACGTTTTCCGGCAACACCATCCCGAGGGTGGTATCTACTCGTGGTGGGACTACCGGATGCTCGCGTTTCCGAAGAACGACGGACTAAGGATCGACCACGTCTTCGCCACCGAGCCGTTGGCCGGGCGATGCACTAGTGCCGGAATCGACCGCGAAGAAAGGAAGGGGCATAAGCCCTCGGACCACGCGCCGGTGATCGCCCAGTTCGATAACTGAAACGGGTTTTGGAGTTAAGAAATGGACACGCTGGAAGCCCTACACACCAGACGAAGTATTCGGAAGTATCAGGATAGACCGGTATCGGAAGAACTCATCCGGAAGGTCATTGCGGCGGCCGCGATGGCCCCCAGCGCGCGGAATGCCCAGCCCTGGCAGTTCGTGGTGATCGACGACCGGGAGTTGCTCGGCGAAATTCCCCGGACTTGTCCACATGCCTCGATGGTTCGGCACGCGCCGCTGGCGATCCTTATCTGCGGCGACCTGGACCTGGAGAAATCAGAAGGCTATTGGCCCCAGGACTGCGCGGCGGCCGCGGAAAATCTACTGCTTGCGGCGCACGCACTCGGCCTGGGCGCCGTCTGGTGCGGTGTTTATCCACGGGAGCCCCGCATGGAAGGCCTTCGCCAATTGTTGGGCCTGCCGGAGCGTGTGATTGCCCATAGCCTGATCGTGCTGGGCTATCCCGCCGAACAGCCAAACAGCGACGACAGGTATCGGCCGGAGCGAGTCCATCGGAACGGATGGGCGTAGCGTTATACTCGCGGTGGTCAATAATTGCGGTTTTGCTATCAGCTTCCACTATCTGGAGACGTTTCCGACTCAAGACTGACTGGTGAGTGCTGAAAGCTGACTGCTGAAAGCTGAAAGCTCTGTCCCGGCGGCTCGCTCTTGCACATAGAAACGGAAGAGTCGGAAATTGCATCAAGAAGGGCTTTCCATGGCCACCATCGACTACGCCATCATCGGGCTTTATTTCGCTAGCGTCATCGGGATCGGGTTCTGGTACCAGCGCCGAGCGGCCAGAAACCTGGATAGCTACTTCCTGGGTGGCAAGAGCATGCATTGGCTGGCCCTGGCCATGTCGGGCTCGGTGGCCACGTTCGACATCACCGGAACCATGTGGATCGTTACGCTGATCACGCTGTTCGGCATGAAGTCGATGTGGAACCACTGGATGTGGGGCTTTCTGATGGCCGCCTTCTTCATGTCCTACATGGGCAAGTGGGTCCGGCGCTCCGGTGTGATGACCGGTGCCGAATGGATGGTCACCCGATTCGGCGACGGCCGCGACGGCCGGATCGCCCGAATCTCTTACACAATCATGGCCGTCGTCACCCTGGCCGGATTCATCGGTTACGCCTTCCAGGGAATCGGCCGCTTCGCCACGGTCTATATCGACCTGGGACTCGACCCGGATACGTCGATGAAAGTATGCGCCTGTGCCGTCTTCGCAATCACCACGCTCTACGTGCTTCTGGGCGGACTGTACGGCGTGGTGGTGACCAACGTGATCCAGACGGTCATTCTCACCGTGGCGAGTATCCTGATCGCGGGCGTGGCCTACACGAAGCTGACCCCCGAGCTGCTGGCCGACAAATTGCCGGCCGATTGGACTTCGCTTCTGCCTACCTGGCGACTGGCCGATGCGGCCGAGTTACCCGAGGCCTATGCCGACGGTGGCTACGAACTGTTCGGCGCGCTGATCATTGTATGGGTGGTTAAGGGCCTGTTGCTGAACCTGGGCGGGCCGGGGCAGATGACCGACTTCCAAATCTTCCTTGCCACCCGAAATCCTCGCGATGCTTCCAAGCTGGGCGCCGCCTGGAGCGGATTCCTGGTGGTGCGTTGGGCAATGTGCATGGGCATCGCCCTGTTGGCAATTACCGGACTGGCCAGCACCAGCGACCCCGAGCAGGTCATGCCCATCGTGCTGAAAACCTATTTGCCGATCGGCATCCGCGGACTGGTTATCGCCGGGCTGCTGGCCGCGTTCATGTCGACCTTTAGCGCCACGGTCAATGCGGCCGCCTCGTACATCGTCCGCGACCTGTGGCAGCCGCTGTTCGGCCGACATGCCGATCAGCGGCACCTTGTTCGGGCGAGCTACGTTGCCACGATAGGCGTTGTGCTGGTCGGCACGGCGATTGGTTTTCAGGCCGACTCGATCCGGCAAATCTGGGACTGGATAATGATGGCCGTCGGTGCGGCCTTCGTGGTGCCTAACGTCCTGCGATGGTATTGGTGGCGGCTGGGTGGCTGGGGCTACGCGACTGGAACCCTGGTGGGCCTGCTGGCGGCGCTGGTCGTGCCGTTCGTGCCCGACCTGAATTTGCCCTACACGGCCTTTCCCACGGTCTGTCTGCTCTCGGTAATCGGCTGTCTGATCGGCACGTGGTTCACCCGGCCCACCGACGAGGCAATTCTCGTTTCGTTCTACGAGAACATACGGCCGTTCGGCGCTTGGGGCCCCATCCGCCGCAAGGCACGTCTCTCGGCCGAGCAACTCGAATCGCCCGCCGAAAGCATGTGGCTGGCCGTACTGAATGTCGTGCTGGCCAGCATGGCCATCCTCGGCGCTTACCTGTCGCCCATGTACCTAACCCGGACGAGCCGGAACCATACAGGATTTTCAATCAGCGTTTTTGTGGCATTTGGCCTGGCAGGTTGTTATAGCCTGAAAAGTTCGCGCGATTCCAAACGTCCGTTCTACCCTTGAATTTA
>JAUWJC010000589.1 GCA_030607895.1 Pirellulales bacterium | reverse complement strand
GGTTGCGTCAAAACGGAAAACCGAAAAAAATTTTCAAGATGGGGCAAAAAAGTCCCGTTTCTTCGACGCGCCTACTCCATTTTCTTCCTCTGGATCGCCTTTTTGGAAGTTCCGGGGACGAAGTTCCCGGATTCCGGGGGAAGTTCCGGGGACAGTATACTTGGAATTCCGGGGACACAATACTGATTTCTCTTGACGCCTTTCGGGTTGCCGGCATAATGGGGGCATGGCAAGACTGGCGAGAGTGGTGGTTCCAGGCCGCCCGTACCATATCACGCAGCGCGGGAATCGTCGTCACCAGCGAACGGGCCGCCCGCTCGGCGGGCAGCGATTCATCGGCAAGCTCGAGAAAATCGTCGGCCCACAAGCTACGCCCCCAAAAGCCCGGCCGTCACCAAAACCAATGAAAATTAGTATTATGTCCCCGGAATACCGAACTTCGAGTTGGACGGCCACTAGCAGTCAGCTTTCACCAATCAGCTTTCACCAATCAGGTTTCCGCGATTATGAACAACAAACGAACAACAGTAACAGTCGTCGCAGTTGCCATTCTGTGCCTTGCTGCCGGCATCCCGGCTGAGGAGAATGGGGATAGCAGTTGTCGTACGGAACGGTCGGGCGGGTTGAAACTGTGGTATCGTCAGCCGGCGGACTGTTGGAACATGGCGCTGCCTATTGGAAACGGACGCCTCGGGGCGATGGTCTTCGGCACGGTGGCCTGCGAGCGGATCGCCCTGAATCACGATCGGCTGTGGCGCGATAGGAAACTTCGCGGACGCACGAACCCCAAGGTCGCACACCACCTTCCGGCCATTCGCAAGCTGTTCTTCGAGGGCAAGCTGGTCGAGGCCAGCAATGCGGCCAACCGGCTGCTGGGGTCCCAGGTCATTGTGCCGGATGCCTACGACCCGCCGATGCACACCAGCGGCCCCGATCCATATCAGCCCGTTGGCGAGTTGACTATTGCGCTGCCGGGCCATACGCAGGTCGTCGACTACCGCCGCGAGTTGGATCTTTCGACCGCCATGGTTCGCGTGACGTACGGCTCGGGCGATGTCAGGTATGTGCGTGAGGTTTTCGCATCCAGTACCGACGGTGTTATTGTGACTCGGCTCTCGGCCGACAAGCCGAAGAGCATTAGCTGCCGGGTCGCACTGTCGCGGATTGCCGACCCGGAGTGTACGATCACACCCTGGGCCGAAGGCCGGCGGATCGGGTTTGAGGGCCGATTCGTCGAGGGTGTACGGTTCGCGGCCACAGCGGCCGTGTCGATCAACGGCGGTCGGCTACAGGCGGTGGACGACGTGGAGCGATCCGAATTGCGGATCGACGGGGCCGACCAGGCGGTTATCCTGCTTGCCATTGCCACGGGCATCGAGGTCGACGATCCAAAAGCCCTATGCGCCAAGCAGCTCGATCGAGTTGCGGCCGACCGCGACTACGCCGCAATGGTCGGCTCCCATGCGGCCGAGCATGGGCGGCTGTTCAACCGCGTCGATCTTTCACTGGGTGGGCAGCCGAGATCGCATGTTCCCACCGACCAGCGTCTGGCGGCATACAGGAACGGTGCAGACGACCCGGGGCTCGAAGCCCTGTTCTTCCAGTTCGGTCGGTATCTGCTCTTGAGCGTTTCGCGCCCCGGTAACCTGCCGGCCAATGCACAAGGTATATGGAATGAGTCGATTCGACCGCCTTGGAGCAGCGATTTTCACCACGACTGCAACATCCAGATGGCCTATTGGTCTGCGGAGCCGTGCAACCTGTCGGAGTGTGCCGGGCCGCTGTTCGATTATGTGGAGCGCCTGTTGCCTGCCGCCCGCATCGCCGCCAAGAACCTGTACGACTGTCGGGGCATCTTCATCCCGATAACGGGCGGCGGCTGGGCAAAATGCCTGAAGACCGAGCCCAGGTGGGATGAGTGGACCGGGGCGGCCGGCTGGCTGGCACAGCATTTCTGGTGGCACTACGAATTCACCGGGGACGAGGGGTTTCTGCGTACTCGGGCATATCCGCTGATGAAGGAGATAGCGCTATTCTACGAGGACTATCTGATTCCCGATCCTCGCCCTGACAGCCCACACCACGGCAGGCTCGTGACCGTCCCGTCCCAATCGCCGGAGAACTTCTTCGTAGGTGGGACCAAGCCTGTGTCGCTGTGCATTGGGGCCACAATGGACTTCCAGATCATCCACGAGGTCTTCACCAACCTGATCAAGTCCAGCAGGATATTGAACGTAGACGCCGACAAACGGAAGCAGTGGCAACACGTACTGGACAACATCCCGCCGTTGCAGATCGGCAAGCACGGCCAACTCCAGGAATGGCTGGAGGACCATGAAGAAGGCGAGGTGAACCATCGTCACTTCTCACACCTGTACGCGCTTTGCCCGGGTGATCAGATCACGCCGGAAGGCACACCGGAGTTGGCCCGGGCGTGCCGCGTTTCTATGGAAAGACGCATGGAGGGGTACAGCGGCTGGGGTGGCAGCCGTGCGTGGGCGGCTGCGCTTTTCGCACGACTGGGTGAAGCAGACCTGGCCAAGAAGCACTTCC
>JAUWJC010000216.1 GCA_030607895.1 Pirellulales bacterium | reverse complement strand
GGTTGCGTCAAAACGGAAAACCGAAAAAAATTTTCAAGATGGGGCAAAAAAGTCCCGTTTCTTCGACGGGTAAACTAGGTCAGAGCGCCGTCAGTCATTAGGGACAATATGGCTAGTGACTGGCGGCGGTTTCACCCCATGGTCATACGTCGCGCGTCACGCGGATGGCCAATTCTGGGGCTTGACAACCGGGCAGCGGTTTGGTACGTTTGTTCACCATGCCGTGTTGTGCCGTGACGCGGTGTTGCTCTTTCTCAATTCGAAGACCCTTTGCGTCCTACCCCTTGCGTCCTGACGACTTTGCGTGAGATTTGTAGCCGTTCACGGGATAAGGAACAAAAGGAAACAAAGGAAACGAAGAAATCATGCGAGTACAATGTCCTGGAGAGTCTGATAGTGACAAACGACAAGCCACCAGAGAGCAAGCATGACACCCCTTCGTTCGCTTCGTTTTCTTCTGTTGTAGCCTGATTCCATCGTGCCAGTGAAAGCCGTGAACGGATACTGAGATCTTTTGTTGGATTTTGGGGCGGCCAAAACGGCCAACAATTCAAGCGTTTGTAACGCGTTGTAGCCTAGAGAGTTACGGCGGCGGATGACGCAAGGAAATTCCTCTTGACAAGAGTTTCGCAAAGGTAAGATCGCCATGCCCCGACGCTGTAAGTTGATGGTGGAACACAACTTGCAACCGCACATAACGGCCGGGGGGAATTATTGGGCGGCTGGAGTATGCGTCCATAATGTCCAACAATTCGCAAAACCCCGGGAAAACGGCACTTGCCGGCGGACGTACATGGAGAATTCGTAATCGTTCACGGGACCTCGGGGTTCAGGCTGTTAGTTCACAAGGAACCAAGATATGACTGCCAAGGTGCTAATATTGCTGTCAATAGCCGTTACCGGCGGCAACGACGCTCAGGTTGGCCAGCAGCCGACGGCCACGTTCTTCGTGGCTACGGACGGCAACGATGCGTGGTCCGGAAAGTTCGCCGCACCGAACGCGCGGAAGACCGACGGCCCTTTCGCCACGCTTGCCAAGGCACGCGACGCACTCCGCGAAGTGAAGGCCAAGCGGTCCATCCCGCTGACCGTAATGGTGCGAGGTGGAAAGTACTTCCTGGAAGAGACGTTGGCTCTGGGCGAGCAGGACGGCGGCACGAGGGAGTGTCCGATCACGTACACGGCCTATCCGAGCGAGAAACCCATTCTCAGCGGTGGGCAGAAAATCACTGGCTGGAAGCCGTATCGAGGGGAAATTCTCCAGTGTGATCTGCCGGGAGTAAGAGGGGGCAAGTGGAAGTTCCGGCGGCTTTTCCTGGCCGGCAAACCCCAGGTCCGCTCGCGCACGCCGAACTTCGATCCGGACAATCCCCTTTCGGGAGGCTGGGCCGCGTTGGAGGGATCGGCCGAACCGGAAAGCCAGATCGCCTTTAAGTACAAGCCGGGAACCTTCCAGCACCGCTGGGAAAAACCGTCGGAAGGAGAGGTAAATATCTACTTCGGCTACGATTGGGGAAACAACATCATCCCCATCAAAAAGATCGACGAGCAAAGACGGATTATTACCCTGGTGCGCGGCACCAGCAACTTCGATCACAACATGCGCGTAAGTTGCCCGCACATTTGTTCGTGAACCGTACCCCGCTTGGTGTTTTTCACCCGATTGTGCCTTGCCCCTTGACAGGCACCATCCGCAACGGGAACAATAGGGGCATTGTCGCCTCGGAGCGGTTCCGGGCGGATGCCGGTGACAAGTCCACGTTCACAAGCGCGAGAAAGAACTATCATGAAGAAAACATTTCAGTCGACAGATGCAAGCTCTCAAGAGACCTCGCGTCGGGAGTTCTTGGGTTGGAGCGGGAAGTTGGCCGCCGGCAGCGCGCTGGCGGGCGTGGCGATTCCCCCGGTTCATGCCGCCGAGAATAACACGATCCAACTGGCACTGATCGGATGCGGCGGACGCGGAAGCGGCGCGGTGGGTAACGCCATGAATGCACCAGGCGGACCGGTCAAGCTGGTCGCCATGGCCGACGTCTTCGAGAACCGACTCAACGCTTCCCACAAGGCGCTGAGCAAGCGGTTCGCCAATCGCATGGACGTGCCCAAGGAACGGCAGTTCGTGGGGTTCGACGCTTACCGCAAGGCGATCGACTGCCTAAAACCGGGCGACGTCGCGATACTTTGCTCGTATACTGCCTTCCGCCCGGTGCATCTGGACTACGCAGTGGAAAAGTGCGTGCATGTCTTCATGGAAAAACCGTTTGCGGCCGACCCGGTGGGCGTGAAGCGATTAATCAAGGCCGGTGAGGCGGCGAAGAAGAAGAACCTCAAAATCGCCTCCGGCCTGATGTGCCGGCATTCCGTTGCCCGACAGGAACTTATCAAGAAAATCCGCGACGGCGAGATGGGGCAAATCCAACTCGTTCGGGCCTATCGCACCGGCGGCAGCGGACGGGTCGGCCCACGCAAGCCGGACGAGAACGAGTTGCTCTGGCAAATCCGCCGCCGAACGGCGTTCCTCTGGATATCGGGCGGCCTGTTCGGCGAGTTGTCGATCCACCAAATCGACGAAATCTGCTGGATCAAGGACGCCTGGCCGGTTGCCGCCCACGGCCTGGGTGGCCGGGTCTTCAACAACAAAAGCATCGGCCAGATATTCGACACCTACTCGATCGAGTACACCTTCCCCGACGGCACCAAGGCGCTGGCCGTCGCCAGGTATGTGCCCAACACCTTCTACGATTTCGCCACCTACGTGCACGGCACGAAGTGTGGGGCCCAGTTCTCCGGAAACATCCACGCGCCCACGGTCCACATGTACAAGGACCAGCGCATGGAGCGCGACAACATCACCTGGAAGGCGGGCAAGGAACCTTGCGGGCCGCACCAGGCCGAGTGGAATGTGCTCCTGGACGCCATCCGCAACGACAAGCCGCACAACGAGGCCGAACGTGCGGCGATGGCTAACCTTGCGGAGATCATGGGTCGGGCGTCCGTCCACATGGGTAAGATCATCACCCTGGACAGCGCGTTGGCGTCGAACTTCCAGTTCTACGACAAGATCGACAGCCTCGACAACGACACTCCCGCCCCGGTCCAAGCCGACGCCAACGGCCAGTACCCGGTGCCCATTCCCGGCCAATGGGTTGAAATCTGAGACTTCCGACCCGCAAACCGCTTGCGGCGACCGGGTACGCCGATTCCGGTGGGACCGATCATGTCGCCGGCAAGGCCGCGATCCGGACCGATATACGCCCGTGGCCCATGCCGCCGCCCCTCATAAGCGTCGCTTTGGAGGGTGCTTTTCGTGAATAATCAAGAATAATCGGGAAAATGGCCCGCCCGGTGGTCAGATGCTTGCTTTCCTCGCCTGGATGATTACATTGTAAAATGTGGGTTGGGCGTTTGTGCGGGTTGTCGGTTCTCTCCGGAATCGGCGAACCGGTTCAGGTTTTCGTTTGCCCCAGTAGGATACCCGCCGTCCAAACACGATTCACTGGCCCTGTCTAACACAAAGGAGCGTCCGATGAGAACCACGACCTTGTTCGGCACAATCACGGCAGTCATGTTGTTTGGTCACTCCGTATCGAATGCCGATATCATTGATTGGACCAACGCGGGATGGACCGACGGGACTCCGTCGCAATCGATTACCAGTGACGGCGGTGTGAGCGTGAGCGTCGTGGGCACGACGTTTGGTACAGGTGCGGGTTTCAAGTCAAGCGAGAGTTCCCCCGAAAGTAGGTACGTTTCAGACAACGCAAGACAGCCTGTACGTTATCGGCGAGCATGTCTTGACTTCGACTGGCATCGATATGAAATTCACCTTTCCGGACCCCATCGAAAACGTGTCGTTTTCTGTCTATGATATCGATCGAATCGGTTACCGCGACGATCGAACGATCATCACCAGTAGCGGTGGCGATCCCACTTTGTCTACGTTGGACTCACATATTAACATCACCGGAAATATCGCGGATACCGATGGTGCTGGGAATAGCACTCTGGACGGAGCGGCCGTGCTTGCCGAGTTCAGTTCCCCGCTAACTTGGTTCAATGTCCGGCTTTGCTTCCACACCGCAACCGTTGCCGGCGACGTCAGGAACAGCATCGGCGATATTTCGTTTACCGTGGTGCCCGAACCGTCGACGCTCATGCTGCTGGCCATCGGCCTGATGGCGCTGGTGGGTGGCCGCCGTTGGAAGCGGAGGCGCCGCGGTTGAGTTCTTCTGTCCGGCGCGCGGCATTCCGCAACGAGTTGCCGCGAGGCGCGTGTAGTTCCATAACGGTTCGACTTAGGGGAGCTTGCGTTTTCGGGCTATTCAGCGAATAATCCTGCATATTCCCGGACTACGTAACGTAATATCCGGGCATGTATAAGCTTACGGAAGTATTGCATTCACCTGGAGGTAGATGTCCGTTTAGGTAACTCAAACTGTAAGGAGGGGAGTCCGAAAAAGGGGACTGGCTCCGTCACGGGCTGGTTTTCGCAAGAGTTTTCGGTTTGCCGACGGTGCCTGTCCCCTTTTTCGGACGCTTCCGGCCGATATCTGCTCGGAGCCAGTCCCCATTTTCCACTGACCGCTTACAGTTTGAGAGGTAACTTGGCTTTCGGAGCAACTGATTAGTGACCGTTTCCGAGTTGGTGAGTTGCGAAGCCGCAAGCGGCTTGTTCGGACGTTACTGACAACTGACAACTGACGATCAAGCTTGATGGCCGATCCGAGGCTTTGCTAGAAGCTCGTGATGGAGAAAATGACGACCACCGAACTTGGCCGACTGGCGGGCGTTTCGCAGTCGACCGTTGCGCGGGTGATTATCCTGCACCCGAGGTTGTCGCCGGAGAAGGTGCGGGCGGTCCGTGCGGCCATGAAGAAGTTGGGTTATGTGCCGCGGAAGCGGCGCCGAGAGCAACGCAAACGGGCAGGCCCAACGCGTGGCAGCGGCAACGTTGCCGTGCTGGTGATCGACGAGTCCTACATGCGGCATTCCACGCTGACGGCCGTAAAGCTGCGTGCGGTGGGTGAGGCCCTTCGCGAGGCCGGGTTGAACATGATCTTCGCACACGTGACCGACCCGAAGCAATTGCCGCCGGCGGTAGACCGAGGAGATGTCGACGGGATACTGCTTTGGGGACACCGTGCGGCAAGGGCACTTATGAAAAAGCTGCCCACCGTGCCGGTCGGCTGGCTCTCGTCCCACACAAACACGGTGGGCGACGACGTGCTGCCAGGCAACGAGGCGGTCGGACGGTTGGCGGCCGACTACCTGCTTGGGCGCGGACACAAGCGGCTGGCTTTCTTGAGCATTGCCAGCATGCATCCCGGACTTGGTACTCGCGGGGACGGGTTTTGCTACGCAGCCCATCAGGCCGGTGTCCAGGTGCGACTCGTCGTCGACGATCGGCGGCAAGGTGAGGGTTTCGAGCAGTGGGACCGCGAGCAACTGGAGTCCAGTGTCGTGTGGCTGGTCGAGCGACTGCTTGCGTCCGAGCCGCGTGCCACCGGGTTGTTCGTGCCCGACGATCAGATTACGGCCGTGGTGCATCGGCGGCTGGTAGCGTGCAAGGTTCGGCCCGGCCGAGATGTGACGATCATCTCGGCGAACAATGAAGAACCGTATCTTGCCGGGCTTCATCCTCGGCCCGCCACAATCGACGTCGGTCCCGAGGCCACGGGTCGGCTGGCAGTGGAGCGGCTCCTGCAACAGATCCGCCGTCCCCACGACACGCGTCGCGTGCAGGTTGTGGTGGAGCCCATAGTGGTCAATGGCGAGGAGGACATAGCATAAGTTGCCCAGTGCAACCGCAACGCAGCGTCGGGTTCACACTGGTGGAGCTTCTGGTGGTGATTACCATCATCGGGATTCTGATCGCGTTGTTATTGCCGGCGGTGCAATCGGCCCGGGAAGCGGCACGGCGGATGCAATGCGGCAATAACCTGAAGCAAATTGGCTTGGCACTGCACAACTACCAGGCGGCGTTGGGTTCGTTTCCGCCAGGCGGCGTTTCCGACATTGCGTTGGAGACATCGAACCCAAATTGGTGTCTTGTCAATGCTCAGATCAATCAGGCCCCCTGGACGGTTTTGATACTGCCGTATCTGGAAGAGTCAAGCCGCTTCGACCAGTTCGTGCTGGAGAGCAAGTTCAAGTCGACCGCGGACCAGGCCACCAACGGCGACAACGACGCTGAATACGCCCGGGCGAACAATAGGTACCAATGTCCTTCCGATCCCAACTCGCGGTCCGACGTTCCGAACCTCAATTACTTTGGTGTTCAGGGGGGCGGCGCACCGGGGAGCCAGTCGTGCGGGAACTCGGCCGGTACGCGGGTGTACTATCACAAAGGCGTTCTGTTCCACAACTCCGCTACTCGTTTCCGCAACATAACTGACGGCTCGGCGAGCGTTTTTCTGGTTGGCGAGAGCAAGTATTGCCAGCTTGCCGGGGGGATTGCCAGCCAAGCGAGCGTCTACGTCAGTTGGGCCGCCAGCAACAAGTTGAGCCCTGCCGTTCCCTTGCCATGCAGTCAGTCGGCGGCCGTGCAGCCGATCAACGGCAGCCCGGACAACCCGGCCAGGGATAACACCCTGCACACCCAGAGCCTGTTCTTCGGCAGCCAACACCCCGGAGGCTGCAACTTCGCGATGAGCGACGGGTCGGTGCATTTCGTGGGCGAGAGCATTGACTTGCTGCTTTACAGGCACCTGGCGGTTCGCGATGACGGCCTGCCAGTCGGGGGATTCACACCATGATTAAGGCGAGCAAGAACGTGTTTGATACTCCACTTTGCCGAATCCTGCTGTTGGCTGTCGTGTGTGTGTTGGGATGCGGCACGTCCGGCAGCGGTCTGCGGCGCTACGAGCTTTCCGGCAAGGTGATCTTCAAGGGGCATCCTTTGGCCCGCGGAGAAATCAGCTTCGCGCCCGACGTATCTCAAGGCAACTCCGGCCCGGGACGCATCACGATAATCGAAGACGGCCGGTATTGCACGCCGCCTGGAAAGGGCGTGGTGGGCGGTCACTACCTGGTGCGGATCACGCACACGCCGTT
>JAUWJC010000105.1 GCA_030607895.1 Pirellulales bacterium | reverse complement strand
CGTCGAACCCGTTGGGCGATTTGGGTAGTTTTGTCGCAACAACTTTATTGAGAACACGTTACGACAAACGAGGCGTTCACTCTGGTGAATCTAGGTAGGAAAATGCACGGGTTCGACGAATGCTTACGCTGTAACTTTCCAGGCTACAACGAGTTACAATCGCTTGAATTATTGGACGTTTTGGCCGCCCCAAAATCCAACAAAAAATCTCACGCAAAGTCGCTAGTTCCTGTTGATAATAGTGGGAGGGCGAGGCTCCTGCCTAGCCGGGCACTCGGGAAACACGCTCAATGGCTCCCGGCACCCACCGCCATCCGACTTTCTGCAACAGGAACTCGCTAGGACGCAAAGGCTAGGACGCAAAGGGTGGCTCTTCCGCTTTTAGGTGCAAACTCCTGGAAAGCGGTCAGTGTGCCACTGCGTAAGCATTCGTCGAACCCGTGCGTGGAGGAGGTGGCTGAAAGCGCGCGGGAAGGCGGGCGGGGGGTGGACGAGGGGTATTCGGACGCCGATCGACGGCGGATTCGGGCTAGGAGGTGTCGTTAAGGGTGGGCCGTGATGCGGCGGGCTGGTTGGCCAAGGCGGCGCGGCGTTCTGCCGAGAGATTCCAGGGCAGAAACTGCTTGATGTCGTCCGGCGCGCGGCCGCCGGCAGCGGCGCAAGCCTCAAGGTACCAGGTGAGCCATGTTCGCGAGTTGAGGTTCCAACACGCCATGGTGGCCATGGTCGAGAACATCGTTTCGGCCAAGCGGCCGCTCCACTTCGACCCGGAGCCGTAGTAGTTTTTGCGGCCCAGGGCCGGACCGCGCATCAGGCGTTCCGCTTGGTTGTTGTCCATGGGAATTTCCGGGCGGTCGACAAACAACGTCAGACCTGCCCAGTGGTTACGCAGACTTTTGAGCACCTTGCGGCACGGCTGGCGAAGATTTTCATCGGCCAACTCGGCGGTGAAGTCTCTTTGCATCTGCTCGACCGCCGACCGAAGGGCTTGGTCCGCCTCGTTAAATTCGGCCGAGCCGACGGCGTGTTTCAAACGCCGGCGGTTGAGACGATACAACTCGCGTATTCGCTTCAGCCACTGGACGGCCCAATCGGCCAACTCCGGATAGCCTTTGCCCACTTCGAGGAAGTCGCGTCGCACGTGCGCCCAGCAGAAGGCCAATAAGAGCAAACCCGATTTGACCGCATCCATCGCCTTGTACGCCGCATAGCGATCGACCAGGAGCACGCCTCGAGTATCTTTGCCCAGATGGCTTTGCGGCACATGGCGAGAACGGCTGGGGTCAAGCCGGTAGACGACCGTCTGGCCGTCGGCAAAAACCCATAACCACCAGCGAAAGCCTGTTTTGCCGGCAGTTTCCACGAAAACAAGCCAGCGGGTCTCGTCGGCCTGATGAAACGCCGACTGCCGGTTACGCTCGGCCAACGCATCGTAAATGGGCCGCAACATCGGCTCGATTCGTCGCAGGCCGCCGGTGACGGAGCCCGAGGACAGATCGAGCCCGAGTTGTTTGAGTTGCTTGATTGACCGATCGATCGGTTGGTGGAAGGCGAACTTCGACAACAACAGATGCACCCAGAGCGAAGTACCCAAACGGCTCTTGGGAATCAACTTCGGCGGCGACGGAGCGGTAATCGTGCGTGCGCACCCATGGCACGAGCACGTGCTGCGATATCGCTTGCGACGCAACACCTGGCGATAGACTTCGACTTCGATCTCGATCTGCGCTGAGTCTTCCGTCTGGGTCTTCCGTCTCGCCCAGTTCCCGCATCGGCTTGCCACAGCGAGGGCAAACGCGTTGGTTCTCCGGAATCTCGATCGACTTCTCGCGTGTCGGCAGATGGGAGTAGTCGCGTCGACCGTGGCCCTTCTGCCCCGGCCGGGCGCCACGTTTAAGTTTCGGCTTGGGCTCTTCCGCGGCCTGTTCCAACAGGTCGGCCCGTTCGTTGGCGGCACGTCGCTCCGACTTCCGCCCGAAGAGTCGAGCCTGAAGCTTGCGAATCTCCCCATTCGCCTGGGCCAACTCCTCTTGAAGCGTTTCATTTCGCTTCAGCGCATCACCGTGCCGGCTTTTCCAATACCCGGCTTCGCAACGAAGTTCGGTTGCCTGCCGGCGCAACCGCTCGACCTCGCGCCGCAGGGTCGCCAGCTCCGCCGCCAGTTCGCCCACCCTCGACGGGCAAATCGCTGTTTCCATCAACGTGGCATTCATGATGTGCCACGAAATACCCGAAATCGCCAATCGCCGCTACGTCAGTTTCCCCGTACCCCCCTCGCACGGGTTCGACGAATGCTTACTCACTGTAGAAGATGAGCTTCAGATGCCGCATCGTCTCCGAACGTGAATGTCGAGCCCACGGAACACTGGGCACATCGCTCGCCCAACCTGTTTCGTAGATAATGGACGGCGCCCACTCCGGTGCAGTGTATTGGCGCGACAAGCTGGGCGGCGTATCGATCCAGCGCGTCGGCAGTCGCTTCGATTCGCTGGGGTTTTGCGCGGACCAGGTGCATGCCACCCAACACGGCATGAATGTTCCGCCGGCCGCAAAGCTCGAAGATGTAGTCCAGCGTATTGACCGTTCCCGAATGCGCACAGCCCAACACGACGACGACTCCCGCCGGGGTCTCGACGAAAAGCGATTGATCGTCGAGCAGCGGATCGGGCTCGGTGCAGTTCTTGTCGAGAAAGAACGGGCCGCCCGTGTCTTCGAAGTCGTTACGTCGCGGCACTTCGCCGGTAAGATGCACGCCCGGGACGAGTTTGGTCGGCGCGCTTGTCCAGTGGATCTCTTTCGCCCGGCGGCGGATTGCCTGCTCGTCGAGGATAGGGATACCGATGCTGCGATGCGGCGGGCGTTTCATCCGAGCATACTTGGGCGCGAGAGCGGCGGGATGCATGTATATTTCGGGCAGGCCGCCCGGAGCCGAAAAAGGGACCAGGTTTAATTTGTGCGAAGCACCCTCCGGGCCGTTCCGGCAAATTAAACCTGGTCCCTTTTTCGGCTCGAGCACGTCTCGCAAGCCCCCGGTATGGTCGAAATGTCCGTGGCTCAGCGCCACCTTGTCCGCCGTCTGTAAGTCGACGCCTAACTGGCGTGCATTGTTATCGAGGACCATTCCCTGTCCGGTGTCGAAGAGAATCCGGCAATCGTCGGCCTCGATCCAATAGGCCAGGCCGTGTTCGGCCAGGAGATCGGCGCAAAACACGGTATTTTCGACAAGCACCGTTATGCGCAAGTTGCGAATCATTTTTCCTCTCCGAACGATGCGAAGCCGCACGCCGAAAAAGGGACCAGGTTTAATTTGCCGCCTGCGGCCCGGTGGGTGCTCTCCGAACGATGCGAAGCCGCACGCAGCTAGTGATCGCAGATGTTTTCGCCCACCGCCAGGTCTCCGTCGAGATAACTCCTAACCACGTTTTCCGGCGGTTGAGATGGGGCCCCGACGACGACCTTGATCCCGTGCTCCGCGAAGAGATTCTGGGCACGCATCCCCATACCCCCGGCAATGATGACGTTCACACCCTGATCGTGCAGCCAAGCGGGTAGCACTCCGGGTTGGTGGGCGGGTGGATCGAGCCGGCGGTCATTCAGGATTTCGCCCGCTTCGGAATCCACGTCGAACAAGGCAAACTGCTGGCAATGTCCGAAGTGCAAACATAGCTGACCGCCCGCCACGGGAATCGCGATCACCTGTTTTGTGTTGTCTGGTTTGTCGGTTGACGCCATGAAAAACTCTCCCATGAGAACAGAAATCCAGTAGTCAGTTATCAGTGGTCAGTTCACTGACAACTGATAACTGACAACTCCTCCTTCTACGCCGCCTTCGCCTCCTTGTTCCTGCTACGGCAGACAATATAATCGCCCGTCTTGCAACCGATGTCGCGTGCGACCACGTCACATTTTGCCATAAGCAGAAAGAATATATCGGCCGGTTCGTCGCTCAGTGTTTCGTAGTTGGCCTGTCCTTTGGAGATAATCATATCTGCCGCCTGAAACCGCTTGCGGAACTCATCGGAACACAATTCCAACACCGTGCCCGGCGCGTCGGTGCCGTTGTCGATGACCGCCACCAATTCGCAAAGCCCAACCATTTCGGCGTCTTCCATCAATACGTCGTTGAGCGCCGGCCCCCCTTTGACTGCCACGGTGATTTTCTCCTTGGGTAGTTGCTCGATCAACAGCCGGTCGAACACAATCTCGCCGGCATTGTCCGCCAGGAAGAGAATATCTCCGGCTTGCTGGGCCGCTTCCCGCAGTTCCTGAATAGCACTGGTTGGAAGCTGCGTGCTGAACGCCTTCAGTATGGCGTTGTCGACCAGCGATTCGTCCACGTTGTTGTACGGACCGAAATCGATCACGTTACCTGCAATTGCCAGGCGGACCGCCGTATCGAGAGGGTCGTCTGACCGCCGCACTTGTTCACGGAATTCATCGAGTCGGTCCAACAAGTACTGATTGAACTGCTGCTTGACGCTCCGGTAGGGGTCTTCGCTGCCGGTGAGCCTGCGGATTGTCCGTTGGATGTATTGCCCCATCTGCGGCGGTGGATTGCCAAGGTCCATTGCGGCAACCACCCGAAGCACCTCGCGAACCACCTGCTCGTGAATCGCAACGTCATCCGAGACAAACCGGGCTGCCTGAAGTGCATGTCTAATAAAACAAGGAATACAATCCAAATGGCTTTTCATTACAGACCCACTTGTCTCCAAGTTGATTGATGATTGTTTCCGCGCTGGTGAGTTGCGAAGCCGCAAGCGGTTTTGCAAGTTGGCTCATCGACAACGGGGTCCTCCAAGACCACCGCGTCCGCGTCCTCCGCCACGACCTCCGCCACGACCACCACCGCGGCCGCCACCGCGGCCACCACCACGTCCGCCGCCGGGTCCGGCAGCGGGAGGCATCGCCGCGCTGGGAGACAATTCCCCGCGAAGCAGTCCGGACAAGGCGTCCTCGGCGGCACCGGTTATCCAGCCATACGTCTTGATACCCACCGCTTGCAGCGATTCGGCCGACCAGCAATCGATGCCGCCGCAGATGACGGTATCGACGCCCAACTCGACCAGCTTATTGATTCGTTCGTGTGGCGGCCAATCGGAGGCCACGAGTTCCTGCCGGGCGACCGGTTTTCCGTTGTCAACCTCGACCAGCAGCAACGTCTGCGCGCAGTCGAACCGCGGTGATACACGATTTCCAAAGGTTGGGATAGCGATCTTCATGGTAGCGGCCTGTCGTGCCAAGACGAAGCAACAAATGTGCCATATTCAGAGTGGCCGGCTGGAATTGCGCAACTCGTTTTCTGGAAAGTGCTTATGTCCGATATAGTCTCGAAAGACAATAAGCCTGTCATTGCACCTATACAATGTACTGCACGATATAATTGCAGCGATGCATCCATCAGTAGCTAATCGAATACTTCTTCATCTTCCGCCACAGTGTCGTCTTGTCGATCCCCAACGCGGTGGCCGTTTTGCCGCGGTGCCCACCATGCCGCCCGAGCGCTTCGCGAATCGCGGCCGCTTCCGCCTCCAGCAGCGGATTGCCGGTCGGACCGGTCTCGGCAGCGCCGTCGGCCGAGACTGCTTGAGTCAATTCCGCCGGCAAACAGTCAAGTTCGATCCGATCGCCTCGGCCGAGGACCACCGCGTGTTCGATCACATTTTGCAACTGGCGTACATTGCCGGGGAAATTGCAGCCCAGCAGCACAGCCAACGCTTCCTCGGAGATTCCTTCGATTTGCTTGCCCTGCCGGGCGTTGAACTGCCGGATGAAGTGATCGGTCAGCAGGGGGATGTCCTCGCGGCGGTTGGCCAGCGGCGGCAGGACGATTCTCACCACGTTGAGCCGATAGAAGAGATCCTCGCGAAACGTACCCCGCGCCACCGCCTCGGTCAACGGCTTGTTGGTCGCGGTGATGATCCGAACATTCGCCTTGACCGTTGCGGTAGCCCCCAGTGGTTCGTACTCCTTTTCCTGCAACACCCGGAGGAGCTTCATTTGCAAAGCGGTCGAGATATCGCCGATTTCATCCAAGAGCAGGGTTCCCCCTTCAGCCAGGGCGAACCGGCCCGGCTTGTCCTTGAAAGCGTCGGTAAAGGCGCCCTTCTTATACCCGAAAAGCTCCGATTCCAGTAGCGTGTCGGGCAGCGCGCCGCAGTTGACGGCAATGTACTTCCGCCGTGATCGCTTGCTGAGGGTGTGAATCGCTTTGGCGAACAGTTCCTTTCCCGACCCGGTCGGACCTTCTATCAGCACGGTGCTCTCGCTGGCAGCTATATCCGGCAGGATGTCGATGATGCGGCGAATCTCGTGGTTCTTGCTGATGATATCCTGAAAAGTGTAATGATCGTCGATCTCTTTGCGGAGAAGCTCGATTGCCGAAAGATCGCGGAACGTTTCCACGCCTCCGACGATTTGCCCCTGCTCGTCGCGAAGCACCGAAGTGCTGATGCTGACCGGGATTTTTTCGCCGCGGCTGTTGAGGATATTGATTCGCCGGGCGACCCTTTGCCGCCCGCTCTGCATCGTCTCGCGCAACGCGCAAGCGGCCTGACAAATGTTGGCGCGGAAAACGTCAAAGCACTTCTGGCCGATGGCCTTCTCCCGGGCGAAACCGGTGATTTGCTCGGCCGCCCTGTTGAACGAAGTGATGTTCCAATCGCTATCGACGGTGAACACGCCATCGGCAACCGAATCCAGAATGGTCGCCATGCGTTTGGGCGAAAGGGCGCCGGACTCGTCTGACATGGACGATTTCCCGTTGACTGGTGCTGAGGTCCGCTGCTGGATTGACGTGATTCTGTTCCGCTCGTCATTCTACACAAACGTGGGCGTGAGAGAAGTAATTACCACGAGGTTTTGCGCTTTTCCGCAACCATACAAGATTTTCAGTAGGAATATAGTCGGAGCCGGGCCGTGTCGGCCCGGTATTTGTCCCGGTATTTGGCCCGCGGCAACCCAAAGACCGGGGCCGACACCGGCCCGGCTCCAAAACCCCTGTATGGTCCCTTTTTCGGCCCCTCTGGAACGTTCCCGACCCGCACAGTATACGGCCCGCTTCTGGAGGGCAGAAGATCGTGGCAGAAACACTGGACCGGAAACGGCACAAAATTCACTATCAGGGGATGGTGCAAGGCGTCGGGTTTCGCTATACGGTGCGGCGGATTGCCGCCCGGTTCGCGGTGGTAGGCTATGTCAAGAACCTGTCTGACGGTCGGGTGTTAGTCGTTGCCGAGGGTTACGAGCAAGAGGTTCAACGGTTCCTCGCCGATGTCCGGGCACGGATGGCCCACTACATCTCCGATACGCAAGCAACCATCGGCCCGACAACCGGCCAGTTTAGCGAGTTCGATATCCGTTTCTGACACGCGAGTCGGGCCGGCCCGAACATGATCGGCAGAACGCACGTATACTGACCATGAGCAGTCTGATACTATTTGGTGCACTGAAAACTTGGATCACTCCCCTGTGGGTGGTTGCCGTTGGGGCTGCCATTGCAGTGGGGGCATTATTTGTTGCGTCGGGTCTGCTGCGGCTGATTGTGCCCAAAGTGGCTGCCATCGCCCGAACTACCGCCAAAGAAGCCCTCTCGCAACCGCTCTTCTACGTGATTTTGGCAATCGGGGTCTTCGCGATCATCGTGTTTCCCTTTGTACCGTACAATACTTTCGGCGAAGACGTGAAAGTGGTTAAGGACGAAGGCCTTACGTTGATTATGGTCCTTTCGGTCATTCTGGCCCTGTGGACTGCCAGCGTGACTATCGCGGACGAACTCGACGGGCGAACCGCCCTGACGTTGCGCTCCAAGCCGATCAGTCGGCGGCAGTTCATTCTGGGCAAGTTCCTGGGAATCATCGGGCCGGTGGCCATTCTGTTTATCGTTCTCGGCACGCTCTTCCTGACCAGTGTGTCGTACAAAGTGGTTTACGACGCTCGCGAGACGGCCAATCCCGAGCCTACCTGGCAAGAGTGTAGCGAAGAAATGCTGCAAATTGTGCCCGGTCTGGGCCTGGCGTTCATGGAGACGGTGGTGCTCACGTCGATCAGCGTGGCCATTTCCACGCGGCTGCCCATGCTGGCCAACCTGCTGATATGTGCGTCGATCTACGTGCTGGGGCACCTGGTGCCGATGTTGGTCAAGTCGTCGGTGGGGCAACTTGAATATGTGCCGTTTGTGGCCAATTTCCTTGCCGCGGCGCTGCCCGTGTTGGATCACTTCAACATTTACGGAGCCATTTCCACCGGGCGGGACGTGCCACTGGACTACTTGGGGCTGGCAGCCGTCTACTGCGTTCTCTACAGCTCGGTCGCCATGCTCGTGGCACTTCTGCTGTTTGAAGATCGGGACCTGGCGTGATCGCGTCAGACCGTGAACAGTTACTGGTTTTCCAGATCGGCGATTTTCTGGACCCGCCGCTGGTGACGACCACCTTCGAAGTCGGTTTTCAGCCACATCTCGACTAGCCGATCGACCAGCCGCTCGCCCAGCATGTCGCCCGACAGACAAAGCACGTTCAGATCATTGTGCCGGCGGCTCATCTCGGCAGTCAGGTCGTCGTGACAAGGTGCGGCCCGGACGCCCGGGAACTTGTTGGCGGCAATCGCCATACCCAGCCCGGTCCCGCAAATCAGAATCCCGCGCTGGACCTCGCCACTGCTGACTTTTTCGGCGACCAATGCGGCAATGTCCGGGTAGTCAACGGGCTCGTGGTGCTGTGTTCCCACGTCGATGACTTCCTGGCCAAGGTCTTGCAGAAGACTAACGATCTTCGCCCGCAAATTAACACCGCGATGGTCGCTCCCGACCGCAATTCGCATGAAAATCCCTCTCCTTTGCGCAACAGCCGCTCCGGCTTCCCGCCAGACCGCCGAGAAAAAATGTCACTAAACCCAGGCTACACAGCCCCAGAACGATTATCATACACCGATTTCCGTGCTTCGGTCAATAAACAGCCACTGTAGAGGCACCTGTAACCCATCCCTAGCCCGTATTTCTCAGAGCTTGTGAATGCTTCGATTTCCCATCACCAGGGCCACAATATGTAGGGTATGCGAAACGCACCACCCAGTACAACTCCGCGTAACCCGCCCCGAGGACAGGGCGGCTCCGACACGGCAGGAATTCAGCGGGAAAAAATTGACGCGATGCTGGTTGAAACGTAGAGTTTCGTGCTATTCGCCGCCATTCAGGCTCCCAACCGTGATTATTGGCCGAGAACGCATGATGTTTTCAACAGGAGACACCACCCATGCTGCGTAGATCCATTCTGGCGATTCTACTAACCCTTTTGGTCGGGCTGTCCGCCTCGGCCGAGGACTGGGCCACGGAGATGTTCCAGACGACCGCGCACGACTTCGGCCCCGTCGCCAGAGGCGCCAAAGCTGAGTTCGAGTTTTTATTGAGCAACATCTACGTCGAGGACGTCCATATTGCCGCCGTCAGGTCGAGTTGCGGATGCACCGACGCGCGGATCAAGCATCCAACGCTGAAAACCCACGAAAAGGGCGCCATCGTCGCCACCTTCAACACGCAGGCTTTCCTGGGCCGAAAGGGCGCTACTCTTACCGTCACTTTCGACAAACCGTTCCATGCCCAAGTGCAACTGCACGTGCGTGGTTACATTCGCAACGATGTTCTGCTCGAGCCGGGCAGTGTGGAGTTCGGCGGAGTAGAGCAAGGCACCGCGGCGGACAAGGTGATTTCGATAAGCCACACCGGCCGAAACGACTGGAAGATCCTCGATGTAAAAATCGCCAATCCACACATCTCGGCAGAACTGGAAGAAACCGGCCGCGACGGAGGCCGGGTTTCGTACCAACTGTCGGTCCACCTGGCCAAAGACGCACCGCCCGGCTATTTCAAAGATCACCTGATGCTCCTTACCAACGACCGGCACTCCTCGGAGGTACCGATCCTGGTCGAGGGCCAGATGCATTCGGCAGTCACGGTTAGTCCCGCCTCGCTATTCATGGGCGTGGTCGAGCCGGGCCAGAAGGTGACCAAGCAGTTGGTCGTGCGAGGCAACAAGCCCTTCCGTGTGCTTTCGGTTTCCTGCGACCAGGGCTGCTTGGAATTCGGCACCTCGGCCGACCAGAAACCCAAGTCAGTACACTTGATTCCGGTAACCTTCATTGCCGGCAAGGAGTCGGGCAAGGTGGTCAGGACAATCCGTATCGTGACCGATTTGGGCAATTCCGTGCCACCATTGTCGGCCTGCGCCGTGGTCTTGGGGAAGTAGTTGAGAGTTGAGAGTTGAAAGTTGAGAGTTGAAAGTTGCTGACACTAACGTTTTCTATGTGTGGACATGGGTTCAGTTGTTCTCGGGGAACCAAAACCCCCTGGCCTCACTGTCTTATCCAGATTGATGGCAAGAAAGT
>JAUWJC010000643.1 GCA_030607895.1 Pirellulales bacterium | reverse complement strand
GGGTCCCCCCCCCAAAACAAACCCCCCGGTGGGGGCCCCCCCCAAACCCCGGGGGTGGGCCGGCCCCCACCCCGCCGGGCGTTCATGGGCTGAATTCCGTGAACGGTTACGTTGCAGCACTACGCCGTCAGCAAAACCACGCCGGCGACAAGTGCCAGTATCCCCGCTACGGCGGCCAACTTCAAGCGGCCCCTATAGGCTCCCCCGGTGGCCAGGTCGATCTTCAGATAGGCAAACAGCGCAAGAAGTGTTGCCAACACCCCCAAAAGCCCCGCGCCGGCATGTATCAGCCGATCCGAAATAGTCACATCGCGCCATTTTTCCTCGAGCCGCGTGCCCGCCGGGCCGTCGAACTTCAGAAGTGCATGCACCTGAATCATCGGCCCCACCGAGGCCCGGATCGACTCCTCCCACTCGGCCTTGACGACATGCTCCCGCAAAAATGCCGGCGACAACCTGACCCGGCCGCGAGCTTTGGGCCCAAGGTAGGCCTCCACGTACTCGTCCGTGGCCTTGTTCAACTCGATAGCCAAGGCCTGGTCGCATTCCTGGCGGGTCGTGTAGGGGCCAACCGTCACGGTAGTCTGGTAAACCCCGTCGACGGCGCCCGAGGGCATTTCAACCCACTCGGGTTTCTTGGGCTTCACCTTGGGTTCGGCGGCCTTCAGCGACGGCGTGGCGACCGGTTTCTTCTTCTTGGTCTCGGCAATCGCCTTGGCCAGGGCTTTTGCCAGGGCGGGCAGAAGCTTTGGGGAACCGGCGGCCTCCGTAACTTCGACTTTGGTTTTCCCGTCTTCCGTGGTGTGGGCCGTGATCTTCAGGGCGATATCCGGATTCCGAGGTGGTTCGAGTCTCTCGGCATTGACGGCCACCGGCGTGGATGAGTGCATCTTGACACGGAAAAGGGCGACAAAGGCTCCCATCACCATCACGCCGACCACGAGCAACAAGAGCACCACGCCGGCTGCCCGGGTTCTTGGACTGCACAGCAGATGCACTAGCAGCGCAATGCCGCCCAGCACCAACAGAACGAGAAGCACCAGGGCCGGCAATGCCAAGATAACACTCATTTGTACCTCCTATCCGGGCCGACACGCCCCGGCTCTAACGCGGCTTCGCTCTCCCAACGCGGCAAAATTGCGAAGCCGCAAGCGGCAAATCCAAAATCCTAAATCCCAAATCATAAATCATAAATCCCAAGCCGCCGGCGCGGGTGTACCCAGGGGCTGGCCAATTGTACCGAGACGGAGATCGCGCAGGCCACCACCACCAACCACGGCTGGGGGAAGTGCCAGACGGTTGCCACCACGGCGGCCACCACCGCCGAGACGAACAGCGACCACAGGCTTAGCCGCGTCGTCCGCAGCGGATCGGCCTGACGCCACCAGCGAAGCCGCGGCAGCAGCGACCCGAAAACCGCCCGGTAGGCCGGCAACCGGGGCCGGCCGTCGCCGCCGTAGAAGTGCGGCGGCAGGCGATAATCCAACGGGCGGGGGAAGGTTGGGTCGTCGGTCCAGTTGACCATCAGGGTGTCGGCCACGGCAAAGGCCAACAGGCCCAGCCCCAGGCCGATAACCATCAAGATGAACCGCCGCAACATGGGTTCCCCCCGAGTTCCTTCCCAGAGCTTGGAAGGCACCATTACAACCCAGGCCCCCGCGATGCTCATCAGCACCAGCCAGGCGAACTGTTCGGG
>JAUWJC010000069.1 GCA_030607895.1 Pirellulales bacterium | reverse complement strand
CTGAACTTGCCGCGCTCTTTTTCGGACTTTGGGCTTTCGGGCTTCGGGCCTTCCGGCCATCAGCTTGTCCAACAATGCGGCCGTCTCGTAGCCCATCCGCATCGTGCCCTGCTCGACGCTGGTCAACGGCGGGCGGCTCAACTCGCACATGATCTCGTCGTTATCGACACCGACCACGGCCACGTCGTCGGGTACGCGGGCGCCGATTGTCCGACAGGCTTCAAGCACATGCCGCGCCCGGGCGTCGTTGCATGCCATCAGGCCCACCGGCAACTCGAGCGATGCCAACCAGTCCGACAGGCCGCGCTGCAAGTCGGCCCAGCGCCGGGCGGTTGCGTGGCGTCCGGTGTAGATGCTACACGGGAACCCGGCCTGTTTGACCGTCTGCTTGAACACCCGGCCGCGCTCGGCCGACCAAACGTTGACGCGCGTGGGCGAATAACCGCAGTAGGCGAACCTGCGGAAACCACAGTTCAAGAGGTGCTCGGCCGCCAGTCGCGCAATGCCCCCGTTGTCGGTAAGAAAGTAGGGAATTCGCGAATCCGGGTCGTACCAGCCGCGCCCGCCGCCGATTCCCACGATGGGAATCTTGACTCCCTTCAGGGCGGCGGCCACCTTCTTGTCGTCGAAGTCGGCGATAATTCCGTCGCCGTGCCAAGCGGGCAGGTCGGGGAGCTTCTGGACCGGGTCCTCCTCGACATAAAGACTCCAGTTGCCCACCTCGCGGACATACTGCGCAATGCCCGCAATGATCCTGCGATCGTAAGGACGCGAAACATTGCAGATCAGTGCGACATGGCGTGTCTTGGGCATGAGGTAGTGGGTAGTGGTCAGTGGGTAGTGGTCAGTGGATAGTGGTCAGAGCCGGGCCGTGTCGGCCCGGTATTTTGGTTGCCGTCGGGGCTAAACGGATCCGTGCGGACAACTGATTTCCTTCCGCTTGCTTTAGATGACTTTTGTAACGCCGGGCACGGCGCACTGGTAAACCCCGTCGGGGCCGGGGACCACCGGCGGCTTGGCATCCCACGAGTACTTCTCCGGTGCCAGGCTTATCTTGGAATTGATTGCCTCGTCCCAGTTGATCTGTTTTCCCGAATAGGTAGCCATGCGTCCCATAATCGCGGCCATTGTGCTTAGCGCGCCGTACTCGGCTTCATTGTGTGGCTTGTTGTTGCGTACCGCGTCGAAGAGCACGTCGTGTTCGACCTGGTAGGGGTTTGCAACTTTGGCCCGGCAGCGCCATCTGCCGTCGGCCGTTTCGATGATACCCCGATTGACCTCCGCCTTGCCTTTCGAGCCCAAGATATGTTCCGAGACGCTGTTCCAGCAGCCCGGAATATGCCGGCACTGGCTGAACATCCTGGTGCCGTCGGGGTAAGTGAACTCGACGAAGTGGTGATCGAAGATATCGCCGTGCTCGCGGCCGTTGCGATACATTCGGCCGCCTTGACCCTGAGCACTTATGGGGTGTTCATCCCGCAGCCATTGGGCGATGTCGATGTTATGAACGTGCTGCTCGACGATATGATCGCCACTGATCCAGCAGAAATAATACTGGTTGCGCAGTTGGAACTGCATCTCGGTCATTCCGGCCGGACAAAGACCGCAACCGCCGCTCCAGCCCGAGTCCCAGTAGACGCGAATCAACTCGAAGTCGCCAATCGCGCCGTCCTTGAGCCGCTTCATCGTCTCCTGGTAAGCGGCGTGGTGGTGACGTTGCAGGCCGACGGCCACCTTGAGGTTCTTTTTCTTGGCCTCCTCGTTGGCGGCCAGAAGCCGGCGGATGCCCGACGCGTCGGTGGCTACCGGCTTTTCCATGAAGACATTCTTGCCCTGCTTGACGGCATACTCGTACTGCATCGGGCGGAAGTGGGGATAGGTCGTGAGGATCACCAAGTCGACGCCGCTATCGATCGCCTGTTTGTAGGCGTCGAAGCCGACGAACCGGCGCTGGGGCGCCACATCGACCTTGCCGGCGAATCCCTGGTGCTCCTTCCGGTCGTAACGCGACTTTTGTCCCTTGGTAAGTGCGGCAAGGCTGCTCTCGATTTTGTCCTTGAACACATCGGCCATGGCCCAGAGTTTGACGGGTCCTTTGGTGCTCAGCGCTTGCGTGGCCGCGCCGGTGCCGCGCCCGCCGCAGCCGACCAGCGCCACCTTGATCGTCTCATCACCCGCCGCGTAAGCTCGGGCGGCAATAGCGCCGGTCAGCGCGGAGCCGGCCAACACGGTCGACGATTGCTTGAGACGGGGCCGTCGCGAGGGCCGCCGGGATGCGTTTTCCTTGAACTCGATTCTCTCGGACATGACATGCTCTCCAGGGGTTTGTTTTTACTGTATAGTTCCGTGTGTTTTGGTGTTTTTGGCCATGGCTCATTTGAAACAATCTGCAAAGGTAAGCTTTCAACTATCAACTATCAACTATCAACTATCAACTATCAACGAGCGGCGTACCGACATTGAGCACTGATATTGTAGGGGAGCGAGCATTGCTTGTCTAGTCGCCTGCTATCAAGGCCGGGGGTTTCCCACGAAGCCGCATGGGAGGATGGGAAGTTGTTGCACAGGCAAACCTTGGGTGGTAAACTCATGGAAAACCATGCGGGGCGAATCGAAAGGGAAAAGAACTAGCAGCGGTTGCTGGCACGACGGGCTACGTGACCGGTTCAGAAAACCGCAATCCTCGCCCGTGCTGAGTATAGCAAGCATTTGTTGTTGAGGATTGAGGCCTTTGAACCGTAAGGTTCAACCCCTCGAAAAGTGCGGAGCTCGCACCTGAAAACGGAAGAGCCATTTGTTGTTGAGGATCGAGGCCTCTGAACCGTAAGGCTCAACCCCTCGAAAAGTGCGGAGTTCGCACCTAAAAACGGAAGAGCCACCAAGCCTCGATTCACCCACGAATTCTGGCGAGGAGGCGAATTTTTCACCTTTTTTGAGGAGGACATGTAATGAACAGGCAACATCGGCCGATGATGGTGCTGGTGGTACTGGCCGCGGCGGTGACGATCACTCTTGGTCTTCTTTGGGCGGCCCAGCCGGCCAACGCGGAACACAGTGGACGAGTACGGTCCACGATGATCACAAAGTGGATAGGGGGCGGGTTCCCCAAGCGGGGAGTCGTCCTTGATAATGGCGCCCTGTCCGCGCTCATATTCGCAGGCAAGTGTGATGATCTGAATGGCATGATGCCGGTCGAGTTTCGGTTCAGAGGCCGCGATAATCTCATCCAAGTTGGCCGTAACCACGTCATGTATCTCAGGTATCCAGGGGCGGACATTGGCAAGAAACTGAGGCCTACGTCAACAGAAGTAATCTCGGATGACGACAATCGCTCGACCCTACGACAGGTGTGGCGGCATAAAGACTACAAGCTGACGAGCTTCGTGACGATCGTGGCCGGCGAGCCGGCGCTCTATTATGATTTCGAGATGGAATCGCTGAGGGACTTCGGGAGTCTGACAGCCGTTGCCGCGATAAGCTCCAAATTCAACTTCAACCGTTTTGCGGTTGGCGAACCGACAGCCGAATTCGCTTCCGGCACGCGTCGGTTCTCTGACCGGGCGGCCGCTTGGTCGGACGTACGCGGCGAGGGCATCCTGCTTGTCGTGAACGGGCCCGGGGCATTCGAACTCCAGGCAGGCGAGGTCTCTTGGGTCAACAAGCGATATCGGGGCGGCCGCTACGGCGAAGGAACCAAGGGGAACCTCTGGCAGATGAAATGTGAGTTCCTGATGGACAAGTTCCGCAGAGGAACCAAGAGGCGATTTGGATGGCGACTGAGCCATCTCGGCCAATACGCTGATGCCCTGAATCCCCAACGGCGCAAGGCCCGTGGGCAAACGACATTCTTCGACGTGGACGGACAGGCAGTGCCATTGACGCTGGTAGCTCCGCGCACAAAGCCGGTCAGTGATCCGTGCGACGTTCAATGGGCCAAGGCACGAGCGGAACAGCATGGGGTGATTAAGGTAGCCCATTTCACCTCCATGCCCGTCGGCGAGTGGGGTATGGAGGAAGGCCATCCGTGGAAGCTGCCGTTCCTCACCTACAAACACTTCAAGGATGGCATCGATCGCGCACTGTCTTTTGGGTTTAACACCATCTGCATTTGGGATGGCACTTACGCGATGGTGGATGACGATGTGAAAAAAAGGGCCATTCGTTACGCACATTCGAAGGGACTGAAGGTCTGGTATATGGTGTCGCGTCCTTATGGATCATGCACTTTTCCGTATTACTTCGACGATGCCAGGAACTCCATGCCTCTCATCAGGTCTGCCATCGACAAGTTCTGTTCCGCGGAGCTTGGCGACGAGGCAGTCGACTGCTTTGGCTGGGATTGGGAAGAGGTGCCTAGTCCTTTCTTCCGGGGATACGGTTACCATGACGGTCTCATCAGGGCGGACGAAGAGTTGCTGAAACTTTACTCCAAGAAGTTGGGAAAGGAGATGATCAAATCATCGCTCGAGGAAATACGGCGGGGCTACGCACGGTTGTGGGGCCAATGGTTTGGCGAAGTACACAAGTATCTGAAGTTGAAGAACAAAGATTGCCAGTTCTTCATCCTGGGCACTTGGTATGAGAAACATCTGGCCCGCGCGATCACGTCCAACTGTCCCGGCATTCATGTATCCGTGCTGGTAGGTCCCGAGAAGGCCGTCGAACTGAACGAACACGGGGTCCGAGCCTGGCACAATGCAGGCGCTCACGTCAGCGTACTGCACCGGGAGCCGTACTTGAGCGTGGGGATCGTGGATCGTGCGGTTCGGGGGGCCATGATGGCCGGCGCGGACGGCTTGTTCTTCTTTGATTTTGCATTACGCTCGGAGGCCATTGCCCGTGCCTATGTAAAGGCCATGAACGAATACTTCCCAGGGAACCTGTCTCGTCCGCTCGCGCGCTACACCATCAATCCTGAGTTGCCTGAGTATGACAAAGGCGGACTATGTTTTGAGAACGTAGGCGATCCGGCGTCGGTCGGCGGGCAGTGACCGGATGGGTATTCCGGGGATGCCGGGGTTGACCCCACGCTCGTGGGTACTCCAAGGTTTCCCGTTTTCCGGGGCTTGCGGATTCTTGACAGCCGGATTTCCGCAGACAAGAATAGATGTCATCGTCGGGGACGGTCCCCGCCGAAGTAGTTTAGGCTTACCCGCTTTTCGGGAGTTTGCACCTAAGACCGGAAGAGACATGTCAACTCAACGATTGCTCGCCCAGAAGCGGGGGGCCAGAATAGGAAATGACTTCCAATGACAAGCGAAATGCGTAGGCGGGATTTCCTGAAAAGGGCGTCTGTCGGCACGATTGCCGCTGGAATAGGTGGCCCACTTGGTCGTTCGGCGGGTGTGGCGCCTGGTGGACAGTCGGAACCACGCACAGCGGTGAGACCTTCCGGTCGGAGTTCGTTTTCGTTCTTGCACAGTTATGAGGCGACGGGCCGCTATTGGCGCGGTCTGGAAAAGGCTGGGTTGATTCGACCCGGCACGGGCGTCAGGCTCGTCAATTCGCCTTGGGGAGACGATTCGCGGCGGTTCAACAACGTGGCCCGCATCGGCGGAGAACTCCACAAGATCATAAAACAGGCTGGTGGACCGTTCATTGTCGACCGCGTTGTCGGAGGTTCACCTTACCGTGAGTATGAATTCGACGCCGAGTTGATAAAGGCATACGTGTTGTTGCTCGGGGAGAAGTTCCTCGGTGGTCAGGTACACGAGACGGTCTGCAACGCGAGAAATGACTGGGGGCGTTTTCTCAAGATTGATCCAACATACGCCCGTGAGCCGATCAAGCCCGACGAACTGCGATCGTACTTCGATTGGAGTAACTCCGGCCGCTGGCTCGAGTGCGGCGTCCTGGACGATTATGCGGGTCGCGTGTTTCCAAGCAGCATGGAAGCGATTTGGAAGGAGACAATGCGGGTGGCAAAGCCCCAGGCGGCCCGTTTCCAATCGCGGTATTCCTACTGTGAGGGGTCTGTTCATGGTGAGCTGGCCTGGCACGCATTTTACAAGCACGGTGCGGCAAGTTGCCTTGCCGAGGTGGGAGTGTGGGCCTCTCACAACACCCAGTTCATGATCGCCAGTCTCAGGGGAGCGGCAAGAGCGGCGGGCCGACCCTGGGGGGTCTTCTTTGCGCCGTGGGGACCTAAAGCGTGTACTTCATTCATCGATCTCAAGGACTGCTCCTGGCAAATGCCGCCTTTTGATTCCCGCCACATCCCCGGTCCGGAGAAAGGCCCTTCCAGCGCGTTTCAGCGAAGGAGTTTCTTTCACGCCTATCTCTCAGGCGCGCACACCCTGCACGAGGAGTGGGGCGCCGAAGACAACCTGACCGACTGGGACAACGGCCGACTGTCTTCCTATGGCCGGGTAACTCGCGATCTGCTCGATTTTCAGGATGCGTTTCCGGACGTTGGCCGGCCGTTCACGCCAATCGCGCTGGTGCTGGATTCTACCGTGATCCCGCCCGTGGATTTCGAGAAGGCGGCATCCGGCGGAAAGACACGCCGTGGGCGCACACCTGACGGAGTAGTGCAAGGCTGGTTCAAGCCCAGACCGATTGATGTCGCCTGGTCGAAGATGAGGCTTGCCATGTTCAGCCAGGGCAGTGAGGATGCCGCAAAGACATCTCGCAAGGGGTCGGGAGGAAGCGAAGTACGCTGCTACTCGCCGTGTGTCTTGCCGGAGATATTTGACATCGTGCCGTCCGACGCACCGGACGAGGTCTGGTCGGGCTACAAGGAAGTGATCGCCGTTGGCGAAGGACACGCTCCGAAGTGTGCAAAGACCTACCCCGTCGATTCGCAATTCGGTCGTCTGGCCGACGCCGTCAATAGACTATCACCGCTGTCGAGGTCGACACACATGCCGATGCAGATAAACTTCCGCAAGTCCGACGGGGCGTGGATCGTCGGACTCTACAACCCTTGGGGAGCACGGAGAGGTGACGTGTACAATGTGGGCAGCATCCTGGACGAGAGTTTCACGACCCGCGAACTGATCCGCCCGAAATTCCCATTCAAGACGGCCAGGGCGATCCATGCCTGGCCCGGCAGTTCGGCACTGAAGGTTACGGGAAACGAACTGTACGCAACCGTAGGGCCGGGCGGCACGCTGATTATCGAGGTTGTGTGACGTGGGGAATAGCCGAGCGTCGGCCTTGGTACATGTGCCCAAGTCCCACCCAGTGCCGGTGCTCCTGCCAACGCCGGACAAGGGTCAACGTCAGCCGCTGCATGAATCGCGCCAGGTCCCCATCCTTCTCTGGCCACACCAGCAGATGCCAGTGGTTGGGCATCACGCAGTAAGCACACACACGCATCAGCCACAAAAGCCACACTTGACGACTCGTGCCGTGGGGCTTACAATGCGGTTGATCACTAAACGTACCGTCGGCGGACTGCTTGATATGAACTCCAATCAGATTCTTGAGCATCTTCGACGAGAGCCGTTTCAGCCGATCCGGATCTGCATGTCGGATGGATCGTCCTACGAAGTGCGTCATCCCGAGATGGCCCTGGTGACACGCAGGGAGGTCGTGATTGCCTTACCTCCGCAGGAAGCGAAACTACCCGAACGCTCAGTGTTCTGCGACCCGCTGCATGTGACTCGGATCGAACTCATCGACAGGACGAAGCGGAATCGCAAGTCGACAAAGCCTAATAAATAGGACGCTAAAACGGGACAGGTCCCGTTTTCGTCCCCAAGTATCCGTCTCGCTCTGCAAGACGAAGCTCTATCTCGCGGAGCGAGATGAGTACCTTGGTTGTGACCGAAGGCCGTGCTACGGTCCCACTTCAAACACCGACAGGCCGCCTTTGTGCGTGCCGATTGCCACAAGCTGATTGCCGTTGGCGTCGGTCAGACGTTGGATGCAGTCGGGGCGACCGGCAACCGTTCCTTTTCGCGCGAGTTTCCCGTCGGCATCGAGTATGCGCACGCCGCCGTCGTCGCAGCCCAGCACGATTTGCGACTTCTTCTGTCCTTTCGGGTGAATGCACGCCAGGACGTTGGCCGGGCTGGTCAGGTAGGCCGTCCAGAGCTTGTTGCACTTCGAGTCCAGCGCCACGACCAGGTGGGAAGACGTGGCGGTCACGATCTCCTTCTTGCCGTCACCGTCGAGGTCGCACACATCCAGATCGCGCATTGTGCGTTTGGGGATGCGGGGGCCGGGGCCGAAATTGGCCGCGTACAGCGGCTTCCCATCGGCCGACCACACGCAAACGCGGTTCCAGGTGCCGTTGATCTCGCTGATTACTTCGCGCGTGCCGTCGCCGTCGAGGTCCTCGTGGAAGAGGTGGTGGCGGTTCATGCTTGACCAGCCGGGCATGTAAGTATGTCCGGCCGGCACCGTAATGAACCCGCGCGGCCGCGCGTCGAGGACCTTGTTGTTGATGATGGCCACGGTGTTGGTGCCGTTGTACTTCCGGGCGGCCAACAGGTTTTTCGTGCCGCCGGGGCCGTCGATCAGGGCAAACGTCGAGCCGGGGCCCCAGAAGTGCGGCAGCCGTTTGACCAACTTGCCGTGCTGGTCGAGTATCTCCAGGGTACACGCACTGCCGACGAAAGCCTGGCTCTTCCCGTCGATGAACGGACCGGTGTCCAGCCCGTGAATCCCCTCGTGCCCCGGGGCAGTCTTGAACCAGTAGGTCTTTGCCGCCCGAAACACGGCCGGGTCCATTTCGGAAACGAAGACCCAACGCCGCTTACCGGACGAAACGTCAAAGGCGATTACTTTCTCGTCCGTCGAGCCGGCCAGAAGCAACTTTGGCTCCGGCCACCAGTGGATCATCCGGATCGGGCCGTCGGTTGCGAGGGTTGATTGCTCCTTTCCGTCGAGCGACAGGAGGTGGATGCTCTTGTCCTGGGCAACGGCCAATAGCGGATTGCCGCCGCCTCCGGGCAGCACTTCGATATCGACTATCGCCGAGTCGAACTGGGCCGTCATGCGCAGTTTCAATTCGCCCACGGCGGGTTCCTCGGTTCGAGCCTTTGCGGCAATAGTCTTTGCTCGCGCCGCGCGGCCCTTGTCGAGTTGGCTCTTCAGATCGCTCTCGAATTCGGCGATTGCTTCCGTGCGCGGCACGGCGCCTTGAATAACATGGCGGCCGGCAGTCAACTCGAAGTGCGTGGACGTTGCGGCTTTGCCGTTTAGCGTGGGACTAGCACTGGGGGCCAGAAGCAGGTCAATCGCAACCTTCTCGGGCGTGTTCAGATGCAAGACGCCCTGCCGCAAATCCCAATCAAGATCAATCGG
Organism: Pirellulales bacterium; assembly: GCA_030607895.1. GTDB lineage: Bacteria > Planctomycetota > Planctomycetia > Pirellulales > Thermoguttaceae > JAUWJC01. The sequence continues at coordinate 2,648 of JAUWJC010000069.1, read as the reverse complement.
CCGGCTGGCCTCCAGCAGGGATGCGATCTTGGTCGCGGTCATCGCAAAAAGGTAATCGGCGCTTTGGATGGCCAGTTCCGCTTTGGTTTGCCCGTCGAGGTGGGTGGCTGCCGTGGCCGCTTCGGGTAGGGCGAGTGCGGCCGCGTCGGGACCCGTTCGGTGGCACTCCATTGTGGGCTTCTCGGCGCCGGGCTTCATGCCGATCAGTGAATAGAACGTCTTTCGCTCGCCCTTCTTCACAGAACCACGCCAGCACATCGTCCATCGGGCACCGCGGCCGGATGTCTCTATCGGATCGCAGACGCAAATCTGCCCGCCCTTCTCCCAGCCGCGCTTGCCGTCTTGCCTGCGGGCGACAAAGGCCACTTGCCCGTCGGCCAACCGCTTGCCGCCGCCGGTGGTTTGCCACTCGAAGCGAACCTCGGTATTGGGCCCGTCTTCGCGGAACGTCAACTCGTCGATTACCAGGGCGTGGTGTCCCACTCGATCGAGCACCGTGCGTCGCCAATTGGCAAACGGCGCGTTGGGTACTTCGCCAACGGCAAAGGCCGTTTCGCCCAGAACGTCGCGGCGGCGAAGCGCGGCGTTCATGGCAATCTCGGGTTCCATCAGGCCGTCCACGCGGGTGATAACCTGATTCAGATAGCCCTTCAGCAGCGTGTAACCGGCCAGACGCAACTCCAGAATGGCGAACGTATGGTACGGGTTGCGCGAAGCTCCGTTGAAGCCGTCGATTAGAATGAAGTCGCCGCCGCCTGTCTGCTCAAAGACGTCGGGCCGACTGCGGAAGCTGCCGAAGTTGAACGACTGTGCAAGCGGCAGCCCGTTGCGGCGTGCCGCCCACTTCGGCTTCGAGAGCCAATCGATAGTCCAGCGGCCGACAAGGTCGTCGGGCATTTTGGGCTTGATGTCTTCTTCGGGCCAAAACGACTGGCCAAGCCGGAAGACGTCCGTATCCACTCCCGTCCGCCGGCGATAGGTGATCCAGCGGCCGTCGCGTGTCAGATAGGCGGCCTTGTTGAGCATTCCCATCGAGGCGCTCGTGAGGGCACCGTCGGGTGTCAATCCGGATATCAGTATCTCCTGTCCGCGGAGCAACGTGCCCAGCACGCCGTTGTCAAGCGGCACGCGGTCGCCGGTCAGGACCATGTAGGTGAGAATCGGGGCGATTGCCGTGTTGTACCAGAACAGGTTGTCGGTCTCGCCCGACACCCAGGCGTAGTTGTGCAGCGAGGCGAAGTGGTTTCGGGAGCTTTCGAGGCAACGTTTCCAGAGCGGGTTGGGGTAGTAGTTCTGAAAGTATCGCGATAGGCAATAGAGCGACACGGCTGCCCATTGGCCATGACGCGACCCGACGGCCTTGGGTGGTTTTGTCGACCGGGCGGCGTAGGCCCATTCCGCGGCCCAGTGATTGATCTGCTCGGCAAACGCCCGGGTTACGCGGAGCCGGTCGGCATCGCTGAACACGGGGCTCTCTTCGATCAGGTCCCAGAAGAGGATCATCATGTGGGCGTTGTAGTGGTAAGGGCCGCTGAGTGGGTGTTCCTTGCCCTCGATCCGCTCGCCGTCGATTTCGGCGATCTCCTTCAGCGCCTGCTCGTCGGGGAAAGCCAACCGCAGGAACTCCTTGGCATGGACCGGGTCGCCCGTCATGTAGTAAAGCGCCATCCGCTTGCTGATGCTGTTCCAGCCGAAATAGCCCACCGACTTGTAGCCGGCCGACGCCTCCCAGATCTTTGCCTCGCGGATGTCGCTGGGTACTTTTAGGCCGTCGCCGAGGCGGATTTCCGCAAGCCGGCCAAGCCGAATCGAGCCGCCGCTGCTTGCCTCCTTCAGCTTCCCGATGAGAACCTCCACGGCCTTCTCGATGCCGGCCGGGTCGCTGCCGCCGGCCAGCACCGCATTGATGCCGCCGCCAAACGGATTGTGGAGCGTGCGGACAACGTAGCCTCCCTTGCCGGGATACTTCAGGTCGAGCAGCGTGTAGTAGCGGTCGTACAGTTTGCCGATCAGCCGGTTCGTCGAGCGGTTACCCAGCACAATCACGTTGCCCTTCAGTGGCACCGCCGCGGCCGGAGCGTCGTCGGCCACGATCGCCGGCGCCGCACCGGTCAGTCCCTTGGCGGCCTGAGCGATTCGCTTGGCAAGCTGGTCGTGGCAGCCCGAGCCGGGAGTAACAATCACGGCCACGGGACGACCGTCCTTCACGATGTCGGTTTCCAGGTACAGCGGTTTGAGCTTCTCGACGGTCGGTGCAAGCGAGGTGTCTGCCGCATGGCAGTAACACCCGGCCAAGAGAAACGCTATCGCGGCAATTCGCCCGGCTTCCGAGAGTACTCGTAACATACCGACGCTCCTCCGAGATTGGTTTTTGCGGTGAGCCGAGGCAGGTGTTGGCTGGATGCTTTGGTTGTGTGTCTTTTGATCCAGTCAGTGAATTGCTCTCGCGTGAGTTTACCTGAAGCAAGGTGTTTTTGGAATTCTCCATGTACGTCCGCCGGCAAGTGCCGTTTTCCCGAGGTTTTGCGAATTGTTGGACATTATGGACGCATGCTTCAGCCGCCCAATAATTCCCCCGGCCGACATGTACGGTTGCAACTTCTTATCCACCATCAACTTACAGCGTCGGGTCATGGCGATCCTACCTT
>JAUWJC010000296.1 GCA_030607895.1 Pirellulales bacterium | reverse complement strand
AACCGCTGGCCGAAAACATGGACCTGTCACCTTCAGTGACATCATCCGGTGGCGGCCCGGCCGGCACGGCCGCCCACATGCCAGAGACATACGAATCGAGCGAATCGCTCATGCGAGACAGAGCGGCAACCGCCCGGGGAAGATCGCTCCCGAGCCAACCGGCAAACTGGTTGATGCCTCCCTTGTATTCGTTCACTTCGTGCAACACGGCGACCGACCAGCGGCGGACCGTTTCGCCTTTTTCCTGGGCGATCGCGAGGCGGCGTTTTGCCTTTTCCAGGGCCTTGCGCTCTTCGCGACAGGCAGGCTGATGATCGGCGACGCGAACCGCCCGGGCGCGTGCAAGGTTCGCCCGCGCCGAGGCCACGTCGTCGGAACTTTTGCGGACTTGCCGTCGCCAATACTCCTTTTGATCGTGCTCGATCCACTCGACCGCCCGCCGAACTTGCCGATCCAACTCGTCGAGCGCTACCGAGGCCTCCTCTTCAAACGATCGCAGCGCGGCCGCGAGGGTGGCTAGTGCGTCGACTGCCGTGAGTTTTGCGGAGCGTGCCATTCTCAACTCTCAACCCTCAACCCTCAACTCTCAACCCTCTATCTTTGCTGCAAATACCGCTGGATATGTTCGGCCTTGCGTAGCAGATAGGGGACATGCTGATCGGTCACTTCGACGAAGCGGGCAATTGCCTTCATGTGCTGCTCGAACTCCTCGGCGAACTTCTTGTTTTCCTGATCGCGCCACGTCTTACCCAAGCCGACCAACTGACCGGCCAGTGCGGTGGCCCGCTCCTGCAACTCCGTGTTGAACTTCTGCAAGTTCCGCGCGAAGCGTCTCAATTCGTCAGGGTCCACAATGGCTTGCGGCATGGGAAACCTCGACTATTCTTTACTCAAACTGTAAGCGGTCAGTGGAAAAAGGGGACTGGCTCCGAGCCGATATCGGCCCGAATTGCGGGGGAAACCGTAGCCGCGAGGTGCCTGTCCCCTTTTTCCACCGGTATTGCCCGTCCGAAAAAGGGGACAGGCACCGTCGGCATGCCGGAAACTCACCAAAAAACCAGCCCGTGACGGAGCCAGTCCCCATTTTCGGACTCCCCTCCTTACAGTTTGAGTTTTTTATTATTGGCCCGGCTCGACCAGCCGCTAGGCGTAGTCGGTCGGTGCCATCTGACTGATGTAGTTGCGCCAACCGTCGAGGTGCTCTTTGCTGAGGCTGTTTTCCCGGGTGAACTCGGTCTCCACCTTGCTGTCGGTATCGGGTACGCTGACGCGGACCGTCAGCCGGCCGTTGGTGCGGTAGTGGAAGAGAACGTCGATCGGTGATTGTTCGGGCAGATTCGGCGGGAGGTGTTGGACCGAGCAGCGACCGATCTGGGTGCAGCCTTCGATCGAGGGACTCTCACCCTCGACGACTTCGACCAGGATCGACTTCTGATTGGCCTTCTGCGTTTTGAACGTTCGCTTGGCGGTCACCGGCAGGGGAGTGTTGTGTGGGACGAGAATGCCGTTGCGTTTTCGGCCGGTCAGCGGATCGGTACCCACCACACCCAGGCTATGAGAGTTGACATTCTTTATGCTGAAAGTACCCCGCTTTCCTTGTCTCTCGGCCAGAAGCAGCCCGGCACGCAACGCGGCGCCATGGGCCACCGCTTCGTCGGCCGCCACCGAGGCGTCGGGCTCTTTGCCGGAAAGCTGCCTGAGCATGTCGCGGACCATGGGCATTCGGGTAGAACCGCCGACCAGCAGTATCCGGTCGATCTGGTCCCAGTTCAATTTGGCCGCCTTTAGGGCTTGGGTGGCCGTGAAGCGGGTGCGATCCAGCAGGTCCTGGGTGGCTTCTTCAAACTGTTTTCGGGTGATTTCCACTCGGGAAGAAAACCCCCGATAGTCGCAGGCAACAGAGGCCTTGTTTCGTGCCGACAGGGTCCGCTTGGCGTCTTCGCATTCCCGCCATAACTTGCCCGCCGTGCTGGGGTCTTCCCTGGGGTCGACGTAATGCTCGCGGATGAACCCTTCGGCCACCAGGTCGACCAGCCGTTGGTCCCAGTCGTATCCACCCAGCCGCACGTCGCCGTCGGTGGCCAGGGCCACGAAATCGCTGCCGCGGATCTCCATTACGCTAACATCAAAGGTCCCGCCGCCCAGGTCGTAGACGAGGATTCGTTGCGGTTCACTCGCCGTGCCTTTCGCGTCGAGCATGCCCTTCTGATATCCGAAGGCGACTGCCGCGGCCGTGGGTTCGTTGATGATGTCGAGCACTTCCAACCCGGCCATGTACCCGGCGTCCTGGGTCGCCTTGCGGCGGACCTCGTCGAAGTAAGCCGGCACGGTGATTACCACCTTGTCGAAGTGGCCGATCCGTGCGGCGGCGTCGGTCCGGAGCTTGTTGAGGATCCAGGCTTCGATCACCTCGGGTGGATATTGCTTGCCGTCGAATACCTTGTGAAACACACGGTATCCCACGTCGCGCTTTGAGCACTCGGCCACGTGGTCCGCTTCGGTGGCAATGGCCTTGAGTGCTTCCTTGCCTATGACGACGTCCTCGGCGTCAAACAACACGACACTGGGTGTTACCCGGTCGCCCTCGGAGTTGACCAGCGTGACGGGACTTCCGGTGTCGTCCAGCCGTGCCACCACGGAGAAGGTTGTGCCCAAATCGATGCCGACGGCGATTTCCGTACTCATTGCGGGATCGTGTGTGGATTTTCGAGATTCAGACTAGCTTGATTCTGGCGTTTTTTCGGCGTTTTGTCTACCGGCTCATCCGAGTCCCCTACCAAGGCAGTTGGAAAGACTCGGGCCGTAAGAAGTGTAGCACGAGATAGCCCGCTAAAAGCCCGATGACGGCGGAGGAGACATAACCGATTGCCAGCACGGCCCAGCGGGGGATCCGCCTGGATGACGCGGATTGGGCCGGGGCATTGGCGGTCTCCGGCGGCACGGCCTGGGCACTGGGGATCGGCGGCGGTCCACCCTGATAACCGGTTGCCGCCGTATCCTGTGTACCCACCCCGCGCTGTCCACCTTGCTGTTGCACGGCCGACCGGAACGTATCGAACCCGGCCGACGACGAGACGGCCTGTGTCCATCGCCCGATCCCCTCGCCGGAAAGGCGCTCGTCGCGTTCCAGTTCGAGCGTTACCTCACGATGGGTTCCCGGCACCATCGCCCGAACGTTCAGCCGGCCGTTGGCTCCGTACTCGAACGTGACTTCCACCGGCCAACCCTTGGGTAGTCCGATCGGCAGCCCCCGAATCACGGTCCGCCCGATGGCGGTACACTCCCCGGGCATCGTACTCTCGCCCTGCAAGACCTGCACCACGATCGACTGCTGGCCTGCCGACTTGGTGATGAACTTTTCCGTGAACCGGGCCGGCAGCGGCGTGTTGCGTGGAATCAGCACGAAGTTCAACTTCCGCATCGTCTCCTGGTCGATACCCTCCACGCCCAGGCCGTGGGCGTTGACGTTGGTTACCTCGAAACTCGGCCCCGGGTCGCCTTGCATCTGCTTCTTGAGCAGGTAACTTGCGTAGAGCGCCGCGCCACGCGCCACCGCCTCGTCCGGGTTGACCGTTCGATCGGGAACGATCCCGGTCAACTGCTGGAGCATTTGGGCGACCATGGGCATCCGGCTGGAACCACCCACCAGCAATATTCGGGCGATGTTCGTCCACTGGAGCCCGGCCTCGGCCACAAGCTGGCGGACCGTATAGGCGGTTCGCTCCAACAGGGCGGCGGTCATCTCCTCGAACTGCCGGCGCGTAATCCGGACTTCAAGCGAGTGGCCCGCATGATCTACCCGAATGCTCGCATGGTTGCGGGCGCTTAGCGTATGTTTGGCCTCGATGACCGCATTGTAGAGCCGCCCCAGCGAGGCCGGGTCGTCGCGGGGATCGGCACTGCGTTGATCTACACTGCGTTGATCTACACTGCGGCCGAAAAAGGGAACAGGTTTAATTTGTGCGAAGCACCCTCTGGGCCGTTCCGGCAAATTAAACCTGGTCCCTTTTTCGGCCTGCATGAACGATTCGGCCAGATGATCGACCAGCCGTTTGTCCCAGTCGTGACCGCCAAGCTGCACGTCGCCGTCGGTGGCCAGCGTGCGGATATCGCCCGGCGCCAGTGTCAAAAGAGTTACGTCGAACGTACCGCCGCCCAAATCATAAACCAGCACCGTCATTTTTTCTCGGGGAGTGCTGGCTCCAGAGAGATATCCGAGCGCTTCGCCAAAAGCCAGTGCGGCGGCCGTCGGCTCGTTGACGATGTCCAGCACGCCGAGGCCGGCCATCTCGCCGGCGTCGACGGTCGCCTGGCGGCGGGGTTCGTCGAAATAGGCCGGCACCGTGATTACCGCCCGCGATTCGTGCCCCAGCGATTGGAGCACATCGGCCTTGAGCTTTCGCAGGATGCAGGCCTGGATTACCTCGGGCGGGAGATACTCGCCTCGGATCGGCCGGCCGTAGACCGGTTCGCCCATGTCGCGTTTGACCCACTCGGCCACCCGCTCCGGAACGACCGTGGTAGCGCTTCGGGCGTCCTTGCCGACCACCACTTCGGTTTCGTCGAAGAGCACGACACTGGGCGTCAGCAAGTCGCCCTCGGTGTTGGGTATCATGGCCGTTCGGCCGGACCCGTCGACCCGGGCAACCGCCGAGTTGGTCGTTCCCAGATCAATTCCAATTGGTGTTTCACTGGTCATGGAGACTTCCAACGCTAAACCAACCGCCTAGCGCTTATCGGTTTCGGGGCTATTTGTCTTTGCGTGCCGGGCCGTTTTCGCCGGTGTTGGAAGTAGCTCTTCCGTAAACCGAGTGAGATAGTGGAGGCTGCTGGCTTTGCCGCGGAATCCCACGACGCGTTTGTCGACGTCCATCCGTTGATGAATGATCCGCCCGGCGTCGATATCAAACCGTACCGTGCCGTTGGATTCGCGTTGGATCAGTTGGGCCTCGATGGCCGGGTCGTGGACCGGCGTGAGTATTTGCGTGGCCACGCCGATCGTGGCAATGCCGGTCTTCACCCCGGTTAGCGTGAACGTCTGTTGCGTTTTGATTTTTTTGATGCCGCCGGTGGGCAACCGCACCGCGATTTCGTACGGCAGCGTCCAGGTGTGACCCACCGGAACCGGTTTCTCCGGCAAGGGAATGGTCATCTGACCGTCTTGGTCGAGCGCGGCTTGTTCCGGTCTGCGCTGGCGATCGAGAATCTTTCCCCGCGCGTCCATGGTGACGATCGACAGGGGAACTCCGATCGACTTGGCGACGGTCTCAAAGCCGTGGGGCGGCTTTTTGTCGGTCAGGCTGTTGTAGCGGACCTCCTTACGGCCGGTCAGCTTCTGACGCATGTCGACATTCTCGACCAGGTGCGCGAAGGTTGCCGTGCCGTCGGGTCTCACGCTGGTTACCCGCCAGACCTTCACTGACTCGCTGAGGGTCTCGGCAACTTTCGTGGGGTCGGAGACGGGGGTCCGCACGTTGCTACGATGCACCACTTTCCAGCGGACCCGTTGACCAGGCTGGAACTTGTAGCGCAGCGTGTATTGCGCGGCTTGCGTATCTGCCTGGGCCGGGATGGTCAGGATCAGAAGGGCGGACAAACCGAGCGGTAGAAGTCGGATGTTACCGGCCATACTCGCTTCCTTTCGAGTTGATTAGTTTAGCCGGCGGGCTTGCCCGCCGTGGTT
>JAUWJC010000300.1 GCA_030607895.1 Pirellulales bacterium | reverse complement strand
GGCCTTCACCGGATTGGTAGCCTCGGTCAGTGGAATCCGCTTGAAGGGGATGATGAAGGCGTCCCACTCGGCCACAAGTCGCGGTAGGTCGGCGTATGGTTTCTCGCCCAACAGCGCCACGTTGGGCAACTTCTCCAGCCGCGCGACGTCGCCGGTGTAGGTGCTGCCGATCAACTCGAATCGCCACCGCGGACGCAACTCGGCCAAATCGGCGACCAGATCGGCGTCGAACCATTCGGCGATCGCGCCGTAGAATCCGATGGTGAGATGTTTAGCGTCCGACGGCACGTCGTCGAAAACAGTTCCCTCTTCCTTTGGGGAAGGGGGGACTGTGGCAAAATGCTCGTAATCACAGGCGTTGCGGATCAGTGCCGTGCGGCGGGTCTTCGGCCGGACCTTCGCCTCGAGCGCGTCGGAAGTGACCACCACTAGATCGGCCTCGGCGACGATCCGCTTTTCCATGCGCAACATCGCCGCGCAATTCGTGGAGAACCCGGAATGGTCGTCCATGCAATCGTAGACGATCGGCCAGCCGAACTGCTCGCGGAGTTTTTCGGCTAGGGCGGTCCAGAAGGGCAATTGCACCACGACCACGGCGGAAGCGATCCGCCGCTCTCGCCGGAGCCGGTCGATGGCCTCGGCCATCCGCCGCACTTCGTCCCGGGAGGGCAATCGCTGATAGACGCTGGTTCCTGGAACGCCGGGCAGCATCGTTTCAAAGACGCCCTCCCGAAGCGGCGACAAATGCGCGGCGTCGCCGGCGTGAAACTCCAGCGAAGCGTAAAACACGCGGTGCCTTTGCTCGGCGACCCGCCGCATCATTTGCTGCGGCCGTTGGAAACGCGAATGCCACGAGATAACCGGTAGGCAAATCACGTCATAATCGCCGCTCCAGACTTCGGCCGGAGGGGCCGTTTCGTCCGCGCGGGGAATTGTTCGGAGCCGGTTGATGAACGTCGCTCGGCCGCAATGTTTCAACTGCCGAAGCGGTCGCCGCGCCCACGCCGACAGGCGATCCAGTCCCAGCCGCCGCGGAATCCGTTTGACGGCCCCCGCCCAAGGCCGCAGGCGCGCGACGGGCAATAGATGCCCCAGCCAATAGAATATTCGATTCGCGAACTGCACGATCCGCCATGCCTTCCGGGAGGTCATCCAGTCCAACTGGGCGCGCAAGGAGCGCACTTCCGCCTCCAACACCCGCTCCCGCTGCGGGTCGCATTGTAAGCGAATGTCAACTTTGGCTTGCGACGGCTCCATAAGCCATGCTCCTTACTTCTAGTGCGTTGATTCTCGCGATGATTTGCTCGACTCGCGTTTCCCAGGTGTTGTTGATCGCTTCCTCGTCGAGCAATCGGCAATACGACTCCTGTTTGCCGAGGCCGATGGCCTCGTCGAGTTTATTCACGTATTCATTCGGATCGCCGGCCACTAGCACGCATGGGTATTGGCGGCATTCCGGCATATCGGTCGTTACGATCGGCTTTCCGCCAGCCATGTACTCGAAGAGCTTAACCGGCGAAGTGGCCCGCGTAACGTCGTTGATGAGAAAAGGAATCGTGGCCACCGAAAAGTTGTGCAGATAGGAGGGCAACACCTCATACTTCTTCTCGCTCAACCAACGGACGTTGGGTAAGCGGGGAAGGTGGCTGGTCGCCAGCGTGCCGTCGATGTCAGGTCCAATCAGCAGGAACGAGCAGTCCCCGCGGGTACTGGCGACATGGGCCACTAACTCGTAGTCGAACCACCGGGCAAATGCCCCGTAATAGCCGATTATTGGCCGGCCGGAGGCGACCATATCGGCGATGTCCACCGGCACGGGTGGAGGAGCCGCCAAGTGAAAATGCTCGTAGTCGACGCCGTTCGGGCAATAGAGGGCGTCGGGCCGACGCCCTCTTACTTCGTCGTATAGCTGCCGTGCCGTGGCCAACACGACAGCCGACTCGTCAACCAGCTTGCGGTGCCTCTCAAACTTTTTCCGGTTGGGAATACCCCTCTGGGATGCCGTCCCCAAACTGTCGAGATAATCGTAAATTACCAAGGGCCGGTGGAACCGCTTAATCGTTTCATGGTGGTTGGTCCAATTTGTCAGCAGAATGGGATCGGTAAGTTTGCACAGCGAGCCGATCGATTCGCAAAGATAGAGGCGCTCGGCTACGCGGGAGAAACCCTCGAATGAATCCGATCTTTTTTGCGGAGAACAAAACAGCGACAAATAGCCGGCCTTGGCGAATTGAGCCATCAGTTGGTGGGGTCGCTGCCGCATCCAGGTCCAGTCGATGAACGGCGGATAAATCACAATTCCCTTGTAGTCCCCGGCCTCCCGCAGAACTCCGGCGAGGTTTATATCGCTCGTGCTGCGTCGGAATCCGCGTCGTACGCGTCTGGCAGAATCCGCAATTGATCTTGCCAAGCGGCCTCGATGCGTGTCGACTGGAAATGTTTCGCTGACTAATTGCTTAAAACGCGGCAGCATGGCGGAGGCTGAACGACTTTGAGCGGGTGTGTTCAATATGGCTAAAGCAGCTCCTTCTTCTTTTGGAAGCAGCAAGGCGTCTTGGGGCGAGTTTTGGGACGGTGGCGAAGATGTTTCCGCCGCTTGCTGGCGTGCCATTGCAGTGCCGACCGGAGACAACGTTTTCGAGGAGGCCAAGCGAGCGGTCGCCCAGGGCCTGGCCGCGCTGGGGTGTCCCCCTTGCAACAACCAGAGGAACAACTGGCTGTAGGGTTTGTAGGCTTCCCGACAGTCCAATTCATGCCGTAGCGCGTCGGATACGGGTCGTCGCGATCGTTGCTTGAACAAATCCGCCATTGCGGCGGTCAAGTCAGCCCTGACTTGTGGGTCGTCGCGACGAGCGTACTGGTCCAGATTGAGAAAATCCAGGTTGGTCATCTTACCGAACGGCGTCCGGATCAATTGCCCGCCGAAACGCGGCAGCAAATCCGGGGCCGAGCCGACGGCGGTGGCCGCCACCGGTAGTCCCGCCCCGAGCGCCTCGGCCATCGCCAGACTCCACCCTTCGCACAACGAGGGGAGCACGAAAGCGTCGGCGGCTGCGTAGAATCGCAACGCGTCGTCGCGGTGTCCGACTAATAACACTGCGTTTTCCAGTCCGTGATCGGCAATCGCCTGCTTCACCTGTTGCAGGTAGTCCGGCATCAAGTCGCGTCCAACCAGCACAAGTTTCGCTTTAGGACAATCGCGAACCACTTCGGCAAAGGCATGAACCAAGATCGCTTGACACTTTATCGGCTGAATGGAACTTACATTGAGGAACACGAAATCGTCGGACGACAGGCCGAGTTCCCGCCGCAATTTCTCCCGAACTCCGTCGACCATGGCGGCGTCGAGTCGCTGGAGGTCGATGCCGTTGGGCACCACTACCATTTTAGGCACAGGTAAACCGAGCTTGATGTCGGAGTAGTGGGCGGCCATTTGCGAGACGCACACGTAGGCCGAGGTAAACGAGTCGTTGGCCCGATATGCCTCGATCTGATCGGGCGGCAAAAAAATGTACGTGTTGTGTATGGTTTGCACGAACGGCTTTCCCGCCTCGGCCGCGATCTTTGCCCCGAACAACGAATAATGGGCGTTGACCAGATCGATCCGCCGTTCCTTCAGCAGGTGGCGGTAATGTTTTTCGCGGTTTTTCCTGGGCAGAGAGAGGACTGGAATTCCTGCCCGTCGCATCCTGTCCGCGTCCGATCCCTGCTCGCCGAGAACCAACAGCGAAACACCAAAGTGTTCGGCCCGCAAAGAATTGGCCAAGTCGATTACAACTTGCTCCATGCCTCCTTGGGTGAATCCGTCGGCTTGCAACAGGACGCTCACGGGCCGCTCCTCGGCCCGAAAAACGCTTGGGAGCGTTCTTGCCCTCTCGGAGGTCGACCGGTCGGCCTTGTCGAATGTCCTGGAGTCGGCCCATTTCGTGGCCAGCGAAACCATCGCCGATCCCGGCTCGGCACGGAACACGTTCGGCGTCAGCAGGGCCAAACGATTCAGGGTGGCGTCGTCTTTGGCGAAGCACAAGTCGACTGCCCCTTGTGCTTCGGCTCGGAATCGGTCCGGCGCGTGTGGATCGGCGGGAAACCAGGCGGCCAGCACGACCCTCGCTTCGCGATTGCTCTTTGCCGCCGCCGGAAGGTTGTCGGCATGGAGCAGCAATAACCGCTTCTCTCCATCTTGCAAGGTGATTCGCCGACCGTTCCACGGAACCACCCTGTGTGGACCGACCTCGGTTTTGTTCAGCCAAATCAATGTGGCCCCGTCGGCGTGGATTATCCATGGTTTGGCGGAGAAGTCTTCGCGGGTCCGATGATAGTCGATCAATTGTTTGGCATGCTTGGGAATTTGGAGTTCCGTCGCCCGACCGCTGAGGCTTTCGTCGTGAACGCGGTAGCGATACAGCGGCCGGTCGCTGTCGAGATGGGCAATCTGTCCGACCAGGTTCATTCGCAGCCAGTAGTCGAAGTCTTCGATGCCCATGATCGGCTCGTATTCCCCCCGCCGCCGACCGACCTGCCCCCTGTAGAGGAAGCACGGCCCGATGAAATTGTCGACGTTCCGCCCGAACGAATCGGCGTCGGGGAGGTGAATGTCCGGGTCGCGCGGCGAGCGGCGATTATGGGGGCGAAACTTCGGGTCCGACAGCGGCCGCCCCTTCGCGTCGATGGCCGTGTAGTCGGCGTAGACCATTGCCGCCTCGCCGTGCGTTTGCAAATACTTTACCTCCAGGCGCAATTGGTCGGGATGCATTAGGTTGTCGGCCGAAGTCCACGTCCAGAATTCACCCCGGGCGAACTCGAAACCGTTGCTCAGCGCCTTTGGCAGTCCTTGATTGGGCTGCGTGAGCACCCGAACCAGCGGATGACCTGCGTATTCCGCCAGCACCTTTTCCACTCCGTCGGTGGAACCGTCGTTGGCGATAATCAGTTCTAACTGACGATAGCTCTGCGCCAATACGCTTTCCACCGCCTGACGCAGCAAGGGCACATGGTGGTAAACGGGAAGCACCACGCTGACCAATCCGGGAACGAGCGGGGGTTGCTCCGCATCGTCCATGGCCGGCCACGTCGGCTCTCGTCCATCCCGCCCTATCGCCGCCGCGTTCCGGATGCGGCGCAGGAGTCGGGGACGCGGCGCGCGCCGCGAAAAATGCTTCAGCGTCACCCGCGGCGTTTTCAAGCTCCGCGCGGCGTTACGCAGCAATCGCGCCGCAGACTCGCGCCGGCCGCCGGGGGGAACAATCCACGACCGGATCCGCCAAAACCGCTGCAGCAGCCGGTATCCCCGGGAACTCTTCAACGCCGACAGTTCTCGGACCGCTTCCGACCGAATATCTTTGTCGGCAAGCTCTTCGCCAAGGCGGACGATCTCGTCGGAGCGGCCGCGCAGTTCCTCGCGGAGCGATTCGCAGGCATTTTGTCCGGCGGCGACGAGTTTGTCCTTTTCGGCCACCGCGGCGTCCGATTGCTTGCAGCGGTGCTCGGCCGCAACGGTGGTGGCCAGCGAGTCGGCCAGCGACGCGGTCAGTTGATCCAGGGTAAAGTCACTAGAATCACTCGACGTATCCCAGCAAGAAGGGACGCCGGCGACGTTTTCCTTGCACCCCAACGCCGCCACCAGATAG
>JAUWJC010000324.1 GCA_030607895.1 Pirellulales bacterium | reverse complement strand
GTAACACCATATAACCCCGCGACCGGTGGGCGCGTTTGTCGGTTAAACGTACACCTCCCGCCAGGCAAACCGCGACCACCGGTCGCGGCTTTATGGCCCGGTGTCGATTGCCGAAAGGAAACCAACGCGTGTCGACTGAAACGGTCCGACTGTTGAGCCCTGAAATTGTACTGGTCGCCGCGGCGATGCTTATTTACGTTGCCGGGAGATTCGTCCGCGCGCGTGCCTTGTGGAGTTGGATTGCAGGCGCGGCGATTATCACCGCGGCAACGGCCTTGTGGCTGACCCAATCCATGGAAAGCGCACCCGGCCTGCTGGCCGTTGATCCGCTGGCCGGGTACTTCCGCTGGCTGGCGTTGGCCGTTGGGGCCGCGCTGGTGTTGTGGGTGCCGGAAAAGGGACCAGGTTTAATTTGTGCGAAGCACGCTGCGGGCCGTTCCGGCAAATTAAACCTGGTCCCTTTTTCGGCCTCGCTGTTGCTGGCCATCGCCGGATTGATGCTCGCTGGCGCGGCCGACAATTTGGTCTTGTTGTTGTTGGGTTTGGAACTGATTTCGATACCGACCTACATCATTCCATACTTGGGCCGTCGCGGCGACGCCGGCCGAGAGTCCACGGCCAAGTATTTCTTCCTCGGCATCTTGGCTTCGGCCCTCTTGTTGTTCGGGCTGAGTTTCCTTTGCGGTTCGACCGGCTCGACCGATTTGCCGACGATTTCCGCCCGGCTCGCCGAACTGTCGGTCCAAGGACCAACCGGATCGACCGGCTTGGGCGTGGTGGCCAAGCTGTCGCTGGTGCTGATTTTTGGGGGACTGGGCTTCAAGATCGTCGCCGTCCCGTTCCACTTCCACGTGGCGGATGTCTACCAGGGAACCAGCAACGCGAACGCCGCCTTGCTTTCGGTGGTGCCCAAGGCGGCCGGATTCGCGGCCTTGCTGCGAATAGTCGTCATGGCGATGCCCGGCATGGAGCCGTACGCCTGCCGAATCGCCGTGGCCCTGGCCGTGTTGACCATGACCTTCGGCAATGTCATGGCGCTTTGGCAAGACAACCTGCGACGGCTTCTGGCGTATTCGTCCATTGCCAATACCGGATACATGCTCATCGGCCTGGCCGTCGCCTTGGCCTCCGTCAGGAACGTACCGCTACGTTGGGACGGCGGCGCCGCGCTGCTGTTCTCCCTGTGCGTCTACGCGGTGGCCGTCATCGGCACGTTTGCCGCACTCACTTATCTGGGTCGGGCCCATCTGGGTCGCGAGGGAGAAGAAATCGACGGCGTGGACGAATTGGCCGGCCGGGGGCGAACCTGTCCGGCCGTGGCGGCCGTGCTGGCCGTCTTCATGTTCAGCATGGCCGGCATCCCGCCGCTGGCTGGATTCTGGGGGAGACTGGCACTGCTGGCCTCCGCGCTGAGTGTCGACCCGGGCGCCGGAACCGATCCGAGCAGCCTGCGGCCTTGGTTCATTGGCCTGGCCGTCATCGGCGCGCTGAACATCGCCTTGGCCGCTGCCTACTATTTGCGAATTATTGCGGTGATGTACCTCCGCCTGCCGCTCGGGGTGCCCCAACGCGAAGGTGGCCGGGGCGCCTGGCTGACCCCCGTTGCATGTGCCGGGCTGCTCGTGGCGAACGGCCTTCAGCCCGGCCCCCTATTGCAAGAGTCGGACCATGCCAGCCCAAGCAGTCCGGTCGACACAAAGCCGCAACCGGCGGGTGCGGTGGAGGTGAAGAAATTAGACCGCCGCCAACCCCAGTCTACGCTGTGGCTGGGGTGGCGGCGGTTGCCACGTCGGCTTTCTTCCACGGGCAATCTTATCTATCATGGTGACATAGGTTGTCACCCCGACGCGAATTAGTGTAGGAATTCCCGTTCACGGGGTTTGGCCCACGAGCGCCCGGTGGTTGAGCGCAGCGAAACCCCGGGGTTTCGCTGCGCTGGGCCACCGGGCGTTTTCTGTTTCATTAGGCAAGACGAATGGCGCGATACCGAACCAGTGCTGCCGAACTGGCCGGACTGCTCAACTCGGCCGACCAGCCGATTTATGTGGTGGACGCCGAACAGACGATCGTTTTCTGCAACCGTGTGTGTGTCGAGTGGGTTGGGCTATCGGCCGAAGAACTGTTGGGGCGACGTTGCGCCTATCACTCTGGGGCCGAGTTGACGGGGACCGATGCCGTGGCGGCCGGGTTATGCCCCCCACCGGCGGTACTGGCCGGCCCACCAATGACGGCCACCGTCTCTTCCACAACGCCCGATGGCCGGCTCCGACAGCGACACGCCCGGTTCATTCCCCTGGGTGAAACGCCCGAAGACACGATCTGCGTGGTGGTCCTGGTCGACTCCGACGACCTTGCTGCGTCCAAAACGCCCGCCGTAACCCAAACACCGCAACCATCGGCCGACGAACCCGACTCGCTCGAACTGCACGAGCGGATTCGGCGTTTTCGCCGTCGAGCGGCCGACTGGTATCGGGCGGAGCGGCTATTGGGTAACAGCCCGGCAATCCGCCGTGCCCGGGCACAAATCGAACTGGCCGCCGGCAGTCGGGCGAGCGTTCAGGTGGTAGGTCCGCCGGGTAGCGGGCGTCAGCATGTGGCCGGGACGATCCACTATACCGGGGCCACCCGTTCCGGTCTGGGTGGCGGTTCGTTGGTTCCGTTGGCCTGCTCCGTGCTGGATGCCGACTTGGTTTCATCGACGGTTGCCGCGTTGGCTGCCAAGAACCCGTTGGGTGAGCAGACCGCCCGAAGCACGTTGCTTCTGAACGACGCCGACCGGCTTCCCGCCGAGGTGCAAGCCGAACTGGCCGCCCTGCTGGCCGACGAAACGTTGCCGCTGCGGCTTATCGCCACCGCCCGACAGCCGCTGACCGAATTGGTCCGAGGAGGCCAGTATCGCGAGGACATCGCTTCTTTGCTGAGCACCATCGTGATCGAGTTGCCGCCGCTTAGCCAACGACGCGAAGACCTACCCCTGCTTGCCCAGATGTTCCTGGAAGAGGCGAACGCCACAAGCCCGAAGCAGATGGGTGGTTTTTCACCCGAGGCCCTGGACCGGCTCGATGCCTACGCTTGGCCGGGCAATATCGACGAGTTGTCGCAAATGGTGGCCGAAGCCCATCGTAATGCCGAAGGACCACGGATCGGCCCAGCCGATCTACCCAAGCGAATTCACCTGGCCGCCGACGCCGCGTCATGCCCGCACCGGGTCGAGCAAACGATCGTGCTGGACGATTTGTTGGCCGACATCGAGCGGGAGTTGATCCACCGCGCGATTGGCCGAGCCAAGGGAAACAAGGCCAAGGCCGCCCGGCTCCTCGGAATGACCCGATCCCGGCTATACCGGCGGCTCGTCCAACTCGGACTGATCCAAGACGACAAACACTAATAGCGCCGCTTGCGGCTTCGCAATTCGTAATATAAAGCCGCGACCGTTGATCGCGGAGGCCTGGGGAAATACGCGGCATGTCAAAACTCTCGCCGCGACCACCGGTCGCGGCTTTGTGACGGTGGCACCGCAATTGTGTTGAAGTGAAAATGGTTGATTTGTACGCCGACACCTGCCGACTGCCGCCGGACGCCGGCCGGGAGCGGCTGGTTGTTTGCGAATCGGCCGGCCATTGGGTAGTGGCGCTACGCCGCGAGTTGGGTGCCGCGGTGCGAATACACCAAACCCACACCATCGATCAGTGTTGGCAGGTGCTGGTCGACGCACCGGCAAGTTTCGCGGTTGTCGAGTTAACCGGCGGCAATGCCGACTTGTTGTTGGAGCGAATGCTCCGGCTGAACCGCGAGTTACCCCTGTGCCGGGTGGGCGTGGTGGCGGATCGCAACCTGGCCGACTGCCAGTGGTTAATCCGCGAGGCCGGCGCCGTGCATTTCACCTGCTCACCTCGGCGTTTGAAGCCGTTGGCCGAATTGGCACGCCGCCACCTGGACCGGGCGCCCGTACATAAACAGAGTCCCACCCGGCGGATTTGGGCCAACCTGCCGTGGGCGGACGAGACATTCGGACCAACCTGAAAAGCCGCGACCAGTGGTCGCGGATCACCAAATGAATCAATAACTTCAAGAACCGCGACCACTGGTTGCGGCTTTACAGGGAAAACCACAACCAACGGGAGAGTATCCAATGGCCGAAGGCCAATTGACGGAAGAGAAAATCAAACAGGTGCTTGGCGAGTTCACGGATCCGGAGACGGGCCGTGACATCGTCCAGCTTGAACAAGTACACAACCTGAAACTCGAAGACCGAAAGGTCTCGATCACTCTGGGGCTGACGACATTCTCGGCACCGCTGTGGAAACAGAAACAGGCCGAGTTGGTCGAGCTACTCGAAGCCAAGTTGCCCGGGCCGGTTGAAGTGTCGGTCGAGTTGGCCGTGCATGAGCGTCCGACGGAGAAGATGGGCGAAGTGGGGCTGGCCGCCAAGAGTGTCATCGTCGTTGGGTCCGGCAAGGGGGGCGTGGGCAAGAGCACGATCGCGGTGGTCATGGCCTGCGAACTCTCCCGGGACGGCTCGAAGGTGGGCCTGAGGGACGCCGACGTTTACGGCCCGAGCATCCCGCACCTGATCGGGGCCACCGAACGACCCACCATGCAAAACGAGAGAATCCAACCGATCATGGTCGACAGCCTTGCCGTGATGTCGATGGGTTTCCTGGTTCCGGCGGGCGAGGCGATTATTTGGCGTGGCCCCATGCTGCACGGGGCGATTACGCAGTTCCTCCGCGATACGGACTGGGGCGAACTCGACTACCTGATCGTCGACTTGCCGCCCGGCACGGGCGATGTCGCCTTGAGCCTTTCGCAGTTACTTCCGCTTTCCGGCGCGGTGGTCGTCTGCACGCCCCAGGACGTTGCCCTGCTGGACGCCACCAAGGCAATCGCCATGTTCCGCAAGGTGAACATCAATGTGCTGGGGATGGTGGAGAACATGAGCCACTTCGTTTGCACCGACTGCGGCAGCCGCCACGACATATTCGGCTCGGGCGGTGCAAAGCGCCGGGCGGCCGAACTCGACGTTCCATTCCTCGGCGAGGTGCCTATCAACACGCAACTCCGCATCCGTGGCGACGAGGGCACACTACGCGACAGCCTCGATGATGACGCATCGGGACCATATTTGAGAGACATCTGCCAGACGCTCGTTAAGACTATTGTCGCCCAACGCCGCGACGAGCCGCCCGTGCCGTCGCTATCGGTGCTGAAGTAGTTGAGGGTTGAGAGTTGAGAGTTGAGAGTTGAGAGTTGAGAGTTGAGAGTTGAGAGTTGAGAGTTGAGAGT
>JAUWJC010000519.1 GCA_030607895.1 Pirellulales bacterium | reverse complement strand
GGCGTGTCATCTAATGCTTGATGATGTTCCCGCGTGGGTCTGCGAGCAATGTGGCGAGGCGTATTTTGAAGAGAAGGAAGTCGACGCCATACAGGATTTGATCAAGTCCGTGGAGCAGAAGCTCCGAACTCTGGTCCTCTCCGCATAGTGTGCTTGATAGTGTGCTTGTCCACGCAAGGTCATGCCCCAAGTGATTGTCAATATCAGCTTCCCATTCGTTTGCGGTACTCGGCCGGCGGATGGCCGGTGGAGTGACGGAATACGGTGGTCATGTATTGCAGGTAGGCGAACCCGGCGCGGCGGGAAACGTCTTTGATCGGGAGCTTGGTGGTGCTCAGCAGCAGCTTCGCCCGCTCGATCCGCACCCGCTGGATCTCGGCATGGATCGTGCGTCCCAAGGCGGTGCGAAACCGCTTCGCCAAGGTCGAACAAGAGACGTCGACCTGGTCGAGCACGTCGCGCAACTGGATTTCCTCGCAGGCGTGCTCGCGAATGAACCGCACCGCCCGGACCACTTGCGGATCGTTCATGGCAAGTACGTCGGTCGATTGCCGGGGCACCAGTCCGTCGGGCTCGATGAGGTACTGAACTTGCCGCGCTCTTTTTCGGACTTTGGGCTTTCGGGCTTCGGGCCTTCCGGCCATCAGCTTGTCCAACAATGCGGCCGTCTCGTAGCCCATCCGCATCGTGCCCTGCTCGACAAACGGCAGGATATTGTACATCCATCCACCCGGCTGCTCATGGCCGGCGCCCCGATCCGCGTCACCCACCCAGCGATGGCCCCAACCGCCGCTGGGAAAATGCCCGTGCGCATCGTGGTGGTTATGGAAGGCCAGGCCGATGAAGGTCAAGTACTGGCCGCTGTCCGGGATAGACAAATCGAATGAATTGATCCCGTGGTAAGGCGCAGCGCCCAGGCCGTTGTCGAAGTCGTAGAGGCCCAGGACCGTCCCGTCGAGCAGGATCGCGGCGCTTGAACGGAAGCGAGGGGGTCAGGGAAAGCGCCGGGATAAACCGGCATGGAGTTGCGAATGAGAGAGTCGTACGGGAAAGGTCTAGCGAACCATCCCGGCCCCGAGTCGTACGCTGGCAGTGGTGACACTGCGGGTGTGGCAACGGCAGGGGTACGCGCAGGCTGGGTATTCAACTCCGAAATCAAACATTCGACGTGCCGACCTTGTCCTGACAAGGGGAAGACAACATGAACGACGACGTTACACGCAAGCCGACGTTCGACGCCGCGGAGTCGCAGACCCCAAGCATGTGTGGAAACTCCATGCGCAAGAACCGGGAGACCCAGGCGACTCCCCTGCCGGATGACGGCGGGGGACGGATCTGAGCGGGGGGCCGCCCGAAAGGGCGGTCCCTACCGCGACCCGGTAGTAGGTATTACGCAGCTTCTTTTCCAATTGGTATTCCAATTGGTATTCCGGGGACAGCATCGGCCAAGTGGCCCAAGAATTGAGGTTGAAGTTCGGCCGCGACTTGGTACATTTGTACATTGTGCGGCCTTGTGCCGACGTTCGATCTTTGACAACCGAAACGCGTTACCAGCTTGCCGATCGCCTTTGGATGGCAGTTCGTATCTCCGAGGGGGTTGCGCGTCGCAAGTCGCGTGAAGGCAAGGGCTTTCGGCCATCGTCTTGCCCATTTTAACGGGCAGGTCGCTGTCCAACAATTGGAAGTCCTGTAGCTGCAACGGCTTACGACGCGAGATCGACTCTGAAAGGGCCCGATCCGCCGACCCATTTCGCCATGTACCGGGGCGTGAGACGTAGTCGCAACCAATTCCGCGGCACCATCTTACGTCCACCCGACAGCGATCACGGGAAAAGTTGTTCTGCTGAATGTGTCGGCCAAATTGAGAACAATTCAACAACGCCGCCGATCAGGGCTTTCGTGGCGCAAGGTCCGAGCGCCTTCAGTCGTTAGGCCGATGCCCACAACGACTAACGGCGCTCTGATCCCGAAGACAAAGACCCTGATTGGAGCGTTCAGTGGCGGACAAGCCGCCCCTGGCACCCTATCAGTGGATGAATAATCCGGGCTAGGCGGTCCCTGCTTCCGACTCGGGTGGGTTGGTCTTTGGCGTGGCGGGACGCGTGGACGAGTCGGCCGTGCCGGGAACGATCTTGGGACTGGGTGAGCTGGCCTCGATGATCTCCTTCAACTCGGCCGCGTCGATCACCTCCTTGTCGATCAGCCTGGAGGCCAGCGCTTTGAGCGCGTCGCGGCGGGTCTCCAGAATATGGCGGACCTTTTCCAGCGACTCGTCGATGATACGCCTGATCTCCTGGTCGATTTCCCGGGCCGTATGTTCGCTGTGATATCGCTCGCCGGGGAATTCGGGCGGTCCGCCGAGAAAGGCCGCCCGGGGACTTTCGCGATAGTTCACCCGTCCCAGCCGGCTCATGCCGAAGTCCATGACCATGCTTCGGGCGATCTCTGTTGCTCGCTCCAGATCGTTTTGTGCTCCGGAGGAGACGTCGTCGAAGACCATTTCCTCGGCCACGGTGCCGGCCAAGAGCACCTGGACGCGGCTCTCCAACTCACTTTGCGTAACCAGATAGCGATCGCCCTCGGGCCGTTGCAGAGTGTATCCCAGTGCGGCCAGTCCGCGAGGAATGATCGACACTTTGGGACCGGGTCGGTGTTGGGTAGGCTGCAGGCAACCAGGGCGTGGGCCGACTCGTGATAGGCCACCCGCTGCTTCTCGTCCTGGTGAATAATCCGCTGTTTCTTTTCCAATCCGGCCGTTACCCGCTCGACGCCCTCGTTGAATTCGTCCATGGTGACGGAGGATTTGCTCTTTCGCGCCGCCAGCAGCGCGGCTTCGTTTACCAGGTTGGCCAGGTCCGCGCCGACGAATCCCGAGGTAATACCCGCCACGTCTTTCAAGTTGACCGACTCGTCCAGTTTGACGTTCTCGACGTGGACCTTGAGGATTTCTTCACGCCCGCGGATGTCGGGCCGATCGACGAGCACCTGCCGGTCAAAGCGTCCGGGCCGCAGCAGCGCCGGGTCGAGAGTTTCCGGCCGGTTTGTGGCGGCCATTACTATTACGCCGCTGTTGGAACTGAACCCGTCCATCTCGACCAGCAGGGCATTCAGCGTCTGTTCGCGTTCGTCGTGTCCGCCAACCATGCCGGAGCCTCGCGTTTTACCCAGGGCGTCCAGTTCGTCGATGAATACGATGCAAGGCGACTTGAGCTGCGCTTGCTGAAACATGTCGCGTACTCGCGCGGCGC
>JAUWJC010000612.1 GCA_030607895.1 Pirellulales bacterium | reverse complement strand
CCCCCCCCCCACCACAAAAACCCCCCCCCCCCCAAAAACTACGGCTGTGCCCCCCCCCGGCGGGACCTCACCGCCGCGGGGCGTCAGCAGCGCATGCCAGATCTCGTGGCTAATACTGCCCGAAAGCCCGCGGACGCTACCGTCGCCCATGCCGACGTTCATGATGCCGTGGTGCGGGGACTGCGCTTTGGTGGGGTCGCAGACGGTTTGCCACGGATAGGCGTCGAGCTGGAACATTTGGTCCCATCCTTCCTGCCCGGTGCCGGGCGCTGTGTTGTCGTTGATATCGGCATAGGCGAACAGGGCGCACCAGGCCCAGCCCCAGGTGGGTGGAAAGGAATGGAGGCTTCCGTTGCCGTGGTAGGGATAGGGGCTGCCGCCATCGGGATATCCGCCGCACAGCCCGAACCTTTCGGCGAAGAACAGCGTGTTGGACGTACCGTCGCGTATCGAGGCGAAATCGGCCGCACCTTCCCAGTTCTTCGGCGGTGTCTCGGCCGTGTTGCCGAACACCCGATAGTTCGCGCCATAGTTGCTCGTACCCCAGGTGCCGTAGGTGTTGGTGAACTGGCCTTTGCCGCCGGTGCTGGTCTCCGACGGGCAGACGTACGTGGATATCTGCATGTGCATGGCGTCGGCCATGGCCGGGTAGTTGCCGATATCGGCCCCCAGCCGGAACAGGTTCTCCTTCTCCTCAAATGGCAAGAGGAAGAACATGATCGAGCCCTGCTGGCCGGCAAACTTGCCTTTGGCCACGAAATTGTTGCCCGCCGCGCCGCCCAACGGCGGCATCACGCCAAAGGCCTCGTGACACAGGTGGACCGCCAACACGACCTGCTTCACGTTGTTGGCACACTGCATCCGTCGGGCCGATTCTCGCGCCGATTGCACCGCCGGCAACAACAACGCGATCAGGATCCCGATGACGGTGATTACGACCAACAATTCGACGAGTGTGAAACCTGTCGGACGGCGGGTTGTCACTGTGGGAATCCCAATCTTGGAGGGGAAATCCTCAACTACTCTCTCGACCGCCGGCGGCGAGCGCAGGACAACAGAACCAACAGCCCCAAGACCGCCGACCACAACGTGGCCGGCTCCGGAATCATGATGCCGTTGAAGCTCACCTCGCCCAGAAATGTCCACTGGGAAGTGTTGCGGAAGTCGAGCCGGACAAACCGGCCAATCATTCCGGTCAAGTCGAATGCGGCCTGACGTACCTCGGTGCCTACAGTGCCGTCGAATCCGGTGAAGCTCACTGGCGTGGAGAACCCCGCTTCGTCGTAGATGTCGCTGACCGAGATCAGGACCTCTTCCGGAGCGGTGATCGTGCCACTGGCCTCCTCGCTCTGCAGGTACGTGATCGTGGTCTTCAGCAGGTCGTAGGTCCGCCCCAGGTCGAAGGTCACTTGTGGCTGCGACGTACCGTCGTCCGGCGGGTCATCGCGGAAGCCGACCCAATCCGGATCTGTGTAGCTGGTACCGGGTATCTCTCCGTCGATCAATTCGATTCCATCGGTGTCCAGGAAGCTGGACGGCTGCGCGCCCTGCCCCGACCCGTCGTACACATACGATTCGACCGGTGCCAGATAGTCGAACTTGAAGTTGGTGCCGAAGTAGCAAGTGGGCTGCGACCGGATGTTTACGGGCTCGGTGAACGTGGTTGCCAGGTTGAAGCGGCCTTCGTTCCACTGGATCGCCCGGGCGGTGGTGATGTTCGAGTCCCACGAGAAGCGTTCCTTGTCATAGAACGTCTGAACGCCGATGACGTACGTGCCCAGATTGAGGAACGTCGGGGTGATCGGTGCGTAGAACACTCCGTTTTCGGGTGTAGTGCTGGTGGGAATCGCCGTCGACACCACGAGCGCGTGGCTGGAGTCCCAAATACCGATTTGCGGGGCGGCCGTGTCGTCCAACACGTCGTCGCCGTCGTAGTCGAACTTGCCCAGATCGGTGACCTCGATCGGACTTTGCACTTCAAACTCGAGGCTCTTCCGTTTCTAGGTGCAAGAGCCTGAAAACTGGGCATCGGATTGCGTAACTTCGCACGTGAAAATGGTTTACGGCACATGAGCAGTGGTTCGACGAATTTACGCCCGTTTACGGGCGTTTCCGCCGCAGGCGGTATTAGGCCCGTCCTTTAGGGCGGGTTTGTGAAGCCGATGATTTTTACTTCCTGTTTTCAAGCAAAACT
>JAUWJC010000104.1 GCA_030607895.1 Pirellulales bacterium | reverse complement strand
TTGGGTAGCCGGGCGGCTGAATTGTCACGGGGATCTACGAATAAATTGCTTTCTCCCCACTGGTCGAGCTAAAAACGCCGCTACCGGTGGTCGCGGTCAGGAAAAACATGATTTCCTGCGAATCGCGGGGCGCGACCACCGGTCGCGGCTTTATATCGCTGGGCGCGACCACCGGTCGCGGCTTTATGAGGACACTGTCGATGAAAGCGAAATCCACCCGATGCCTTGCGGCGGCCGCATTGTTGCTGGGATTGGTCATTTTGAATTCCGCGGCCGACGGGCGGACACTGCTCAAGAGCATTTGCCGCGTAAAGGGACAAGAAGAAAACACACTCCATGGGTTGGGGATGGTGGTGGGGCTTAAGGGGACGGGCGACGGCGGGAACTTTCTGCCCACCATCCGCTGCCTGGCCACCGCGTTGCAACTGATGGGTAATCCAGTCGGCACGAGCGGTTCGTCCGAGTTCTCGAGTGCAAAGAACGTGGCACTGGTAACCGTCACGGCCACCGTGCCGGCCGCCGGGGCTCGTCAGGGCGACAAAATCAACTGCATTGTCAGCTCGATCGGATCGGCCAAGAGCCTGGTTGGCGGCCGGCTCTTCCTGGCGCCACTCCTGGGCCCCAACCCACAAGACACCCGCGTCTATGCCATTGCCCAAGGACCCATCACTCTGGACGATCCCAAGATCACAACCACCGGTCGAATCCACGGCGGATGCCGGCTGGAAGAGGATTTTTTCAACGCCTTCTCCTCCGACGGCCGGATCACCTTGGTTCTGGATGAAAATCACGCCGACTTCCAGGTTGCCCAAGACGTGGCCGAACTGGTCAACAGCCAGTTGAGTTTCCAAAGCAGTGGGGTATCGCTGGCCAAGGCGCTGAACCAAGTGAACATCGAGGTGATTATCCCACCCCAATACCGCAACGACCCGGTGATGTTCATCTCCCAGGTGCTCAATCTCCCCATGTTCCAACCGCAGACCGGCGCCCGGGTGGTAATCAACGAGCGGGCCGGAAGCATCGTCATTGGCGGCGACGTGGAGATCGGCGCCGTGGTGGTTACCCACAAGAACGTCGTGGTCGAGACGGGCGAAGCCGCGGCAGTGGGCCAATTCGTGCCCGTCGATCCGGCTCAAACCGAAACCCCCAAACTCAAGGCGTTGGTTACAGCCCTGAATGCCGTGCATGTGCCGACCGAGGACATTATCGACATCATCAAGGGCCTTGACCGGAACGGGAAACTACACGCCAGACTGATTATCGAATAGTAGGGACTTCGCATGAGGATCAATCCGACCACGGCCAGCAGCACAATCGCAACGCAGATCCCGGTGCTGCCCCAACCACCCGATGAAAACGGCGACGGCGGCGAACTCCGCCGGCAGTTCGACCTGTTTGTGGGCCAGACTCTTTTCGGGCAAATGCTCAAGTCAATGCGCAAAACGCTGGGAAAGCCGGCCTATTTCCACGGCGGAAGGGCCGAGGATATCTTCACGCAGCAACTCGACCAACTACTGTCCGAGGAAATCGGAAAAGCCAGCGCCGACAAGTTCGCCAAGCCGATGTTCGACCTGTTCATGATGAGACGAAGATGAGTAGTTGATAGTTGATAGTTGAAAGTTGAGAGTTGATAGTTGAGAGTTGAAAGTTGATAGTGAGCACTAACCACTGAGGCAACTCCCAGGAATTAGTATACCAGCGATTTGCTCGCGAGAATGAATATCGGTAACTGTTCACGGCTTTCACCGGCACGATGGAACCAGGCCACGGATGAAATACGGATGAAACACGGATGAAACACGGATGAAACACGGATCAAACACGGATAGAGAATGGCGAAAGTGGGAGGATGTTTTGATGCATCTTGATATTGATAATCTGATACCGTGCCGGACGAATGAGGCGGCACTCGAAATCCGGCCCCTTGATCCGTCTTTCATCCGTGTTAAATCCGTGGCCGAGATACTCCCGTGAACGGTTACCCTGGTTCGATATTTGATATTCGCGCCGACCCAGTACGTTGTGTTTTGTTAGTTGTCTGACAACTACCCATTACCGACTATCAACCGCCCACTCTCAACTCTCAACTCTCAACTCTCAACTCTCAACTCTCAACTCTCAACTACAAACGACACCCTTAGCGCGGAAGGCATATCCATGGAAACCGGCTGGGACTCGCAACTGGCAAAGCTCCTGACGGACCTGTTGACCGTTCAAGACGAAACGCTCGATGTTCTGAGCAAGAAGCGCGAACTACTCGTGTCCGCCGACACCGAAGGGCTGGCCGCACTCGGCCAACAGGAGGAGAAGCTCATCGAGAGATTGCAGCAATGCCTCGGGCGGCGAGAAGAACTGCTCGAGCGGGCCGCCGCGGAAGGGTTGCCGTCGGACAGCCTCCGCTCGCTCACTCAGGCACTCCCCAAAAGCCAGCGGAAAGAACTCCCCAGCCAGATGAAGTTGGCTGCCGCCCGGTCTCGATTGCTCCAGCACCACAGCCTCACGAATTGGGTTTTGGTGCAGCGAACGCTGATACATCTTTCGCAGATGTTAGAGATTCTCGCGACCGGCGGACGACTACAGCCGACATATGATAAGGGCGGATCGGTGGCTGCCAGTGGCGCCCTGGTAGATCGCGCAGCCTAGCGAAAGCTGGCAGAATCGCAAAACTGCGGAAGACGCACCCATGTCTCTGTTCGGTTCCATTCGGATGGCGAGCAATACACTGCGGGCGAACGAGATCGCCCTGCAAGTGGTGGGGCAGAATATCGCCAACGCCAACACGCCCGGCTACATCCGCGAGGAGGTCCTCTTTTCCCCCGCGCCAACCCAGCGACAAGGCAACCTATTGCTGGGACTGGGTGTACGGGTCGAGGCGATAACGCGGAAGATCGACATCTACCTGGAACAGCGGCTCCGCGGCGCGGTCAGCGATCTGGCCAGCGCCGAGACCCTGGAACAAACCTATGCACAATTGGAAGGCGTGATTGGAGAACTCAGCGACACCGACCTGAGCACCTCGCTGGACGATTTCTTCTGTAGCATCAGCGAAATCCTCAACCAGCCCGAAAACGTCTCCATCCGCAACCTGGCCGTGCTCCAGGGCCAGACGCTCACGCAAAACATCAATCGGATGGCCGCCCGCGCGGCAACGCTCCGTGCCGACGTGAACGAGCGCGTCGAGGGGCTGGCGACCGAAATCAACCGGCTCACCGAAGAAATCCGCACATTGAACATCCGCATCACGCAGATGGAAGGCGGCAACGTATCGGCCAGCGACGCGGTGGGCTTGCGCGACCAGCGGCTTGAAGCAATCCAAGGCCTGGCTAAACTCATCGACATCCGGGTTACCGAACAAGAAAGCGGCGGCGTGACCGTCTACTCCGGCGGCGATTTCCTCGTCTTCGAGGGGACCGTGCGAGAAGTTGAAGTCGTGTTGGATACCGACCGTGGGCTGACGGTGGCCGACATCCACCTGGCTGCGACCGACTCGCCGTTGAACCCGACCTCGGGTGAGGTCCACGGTCTGCTGGCCGCGCGAGACGATATCCTGGGAGGGTTCCTCGACGATTTGGACTCCCTTGCCGCCACGCTGGCATTTGAGTTCAACAAGGTATACTCCGCCGGACAGGGGCTGGGCGGTTACGATGAAGTGACCGGCCATTTCCAGGTCGACGATGTAACCAAGCCCTTGAACCAGGCCGGCTTGGACTTCACGCCCCAAAACGGATCGTTCCAACTGCTCGTGCATAACAATAGAACGGGCCTGACGCAGACGACCGACATATTTATCGACCTGAACGGGCTGGGTTCCGAAACGACTCTCGAAGACCTGGCCGCCGCGCTGAACGCAATCGACGGCATTGCCGCCGAGACGACGGGTGGGGCGCTACGAATTGAAAGCGAGTCCGCCGACCAGGAATTCGCCTTTGCCGACGATACCAGCGGGGTTCTGGCCGCACTGGGAATCAACACCTTCTTCACCGGCTCGACCGCGCTCGACCTGGGAATCAATCCGGAAGTAGTGGCCGATCCGGCAAAGTTCGCCGCAAGCCGCGGAGGTATCGGAGCCGACACGGCAAACTTGACCGAAGACGCCGACGGCAAGGCACGGCTGGCCAATTTCCTCGACCGCCCGCTCGATTCGGAAAACGGAGCCACGCTGTCCGTGCTCTACGATCGCATGGTGGGCAAAACAACCCAGGGATCGACAGTAGCCCAGGCAGTCGCCAACGGTTCCCGAGTCTTCGAAATGTCTCTGCGCGGACAGAAAATGGCCCTAAGCGGGGTCAACTTGGACGAAGAGGCCGTGCGAATGCTCTCCTTCCAACGGTCCTACCAGGCCGCGGCGAAGTACATCGTTACGCTAAACGAGTTGTTCGGTATCCTGGTTAACCTGTAGGAGGTCGGTGGATAGTGGATAGTGGTCAGTGGATAGTGGTCAGTGGATAGTGGATAGTGGTCAGTTTCCCTCGGTCCCAAGCTGGAGCTTGGGAACCAGGTTGGCTATTTCACCTAACTGATAACTGATAACTGACCACTGACCACTGACCACTGATAACCGACCACTATCCATGACTTCCGCAATCAGCATCCCGACGACCCGCATCAGCAATCTGTTCATCCGCCAGAGGTTGCTCAGCCAGGTGCAGTCGAATCAAAAAGAGCTGTTTCGTGTCCAGACCCAATTGAACACGGGCCGGCGATTCGAGGCACCCAGCGAGGACCCGGTCGCCGCCACGCAGATAATCAACCTCCAGCGACTGCTGGAACGAAAAGAACAAATCCAGTCCAATCTGGCCACAAGCCAATCGTATCTCTCCGCCACCGACGTGGCGTTGTCCGAGGTATCGGGGCTTCTGGCCGATGTTCGCGGCGCCGCATTGGGTGTCATCGGCACCACTGCGACCGATCTGCAGCGGTCGGCCGCCGCACAGCAGGTCAACCAGGCGATCCGCCAACTAATGGACACGGGGAACCGGCAGTTCCGCGGCCGCTACCTCTTTTCCGGTTCCAAAACCGACGTGATGCCCTTCGAAATATCCCCGTTAGGACTGGTGGAATACCGCGGCAACGAGCAGCGGATTTCCAGCTATGCGGATATCGACTTGCTGTTCGACACCAACGTAACCGGCAACGAAGTGTTCGGCGCTATTTCCGAGGTGGCCGAAGGCGGCGCCGACCTGAATCCCGTGCTGACATACAACACCCGGCTGACCGATCTCCGCGCCGGCTTGGGGATCAGCGCCGGTAGCATCGCCGTCTCCGACGGCACGAACACCAGCACGGTAGACCTTGGTGCCGCCCGGACGATCGGCGACGTTGCCGCCTTGATCCGGGCGAATCCGCCCGAGGGTAATTCGGTCGAAGTCGAAATCGCCGCCGACAAACTCGTTATCCAGCTCGATTCCGGCACCCTGTCGATCCAAGAGGTGGGCGGTGGTACCACGGCCGCTGAGTTGGGTATCCTTTCGTCCGGCGGCGTGGGCCCGGGGCCGCTTGAAGGCGGCGACCTGGACCCGATCCTCCGTCTCACCACGCGACTAGACGACATCCTCGGTGTTCGAGCCAGGGCCGTTGTCCGGTCTACCGGGGCCGACAACAACCTGATCTTCGAGGCCGACACCCAGGGAACCGGCTTCGACGGCGCGGATATCGTGTTCGAGGACGATGCGGTAGCAGGCGCCGAAACGGTCGACTGGGACGGTGCCACACTGACCGTCCACGTCGACGCAGGAGCCACCACGGCCAAGGACGTTGTGGCCGCCGTGGACGCCGCGGGCGTCCCTTTCACCTGCCGAGTGGATCCGCTCGACGACATCAACGGCGGAGAAGGATTGATCGACCTGACCACGGGCGTCGTGGTGGCAACTACCAGCGGCGGACAGGGAACCGGCTTCGACAAAGAGTCCGGTCTGCAAATCACCAACGCAGCGGCCACTCACACCATCAGCCTCGCCACGGCAGAGACTGTCGAGGACCTGCTCAACCTGCTGAATGGCTCCGACGCCGGAGTGCTGGCCGAAATCAACGACGACGCCACCGGCGTCAACATCCGCTGCCGAATCAGCGGCGCCGACTTCATGATCGGAGAAAATGGCGGCTCCACCGCAACGGACTTGGGGGTGCGCACTCTCCCCGAAAACACCCGACTCGAAGACCTGAATTTCGGACGAGGCGTGCAGTACCGCGATGGCGTGGACTTCACAATCCAACTCGCCAACGGCATCCAACTCGAAATCGATCTTACCGACGAAAAGACCGTGGACGACGTTCTGGAGTTGATTAACGACGCCGGGGGCGGCTCGCTCAAGGCCGACCTTGCCCGATACGGCAACGGCATCGAATTACTCGACGAAAGCTCGGGAGCCAGCCCACTTACCGTCACCCCCAACGGACTCGACACCGCCGCGATCGGCTTGGGATTGGTCTCGATAAGCGAAGGCTACATCGACCTTCCTACTCCCGGCGCGTTGGCCACGGGTGTTTGGGACGACGGCTCCGACGCGAACAACGAACTCGAGATTACCGCCAAGATCGAAAGCTGGGACTACAACGGCGTTGCACTCAACGTCCACGACGACGGCGGCCCCGTCGGCGTCGGCCATGTGCCCGTCCTCAGCTACGACCCCACCACCAAAGTCCTTGATATCGAGATCCAAAACGGCGTTACGACCGCAAACGACGTGATCACCGAATTGAGTAATACTCCCATCCTCGCCTCCCTGTTCACAATAGCCAACCACGGCGGTTCCGATGGCACCGGCTCGTTGAGCGACGCCGATCCCAGTTGGCAGGCGATCAGCCTATCCGGCGGGCAACCGGAAACACTCACCGGAGCCGACGTCAACCCCCAAGAAACCGAAGGCGTGTTCACTGCCTTATTGAGGCTTCAGACGGCATTGATAGAAAACAACGTTCCTGATACCCAATGGGCGGTGGACCTGCTCGATACGGAGATGGACCGGTTGAACTCCGCCCGAGCCGCAATGGGTACACGCCAGCAATCGCTCGACTTGATGTTGGACCGGCTTCAGACCGAGGAGATCCAGTTGCGTGAGGCGTTGTCGCTGGAGTACGACGCGGACTTGATTGAGGTGATATCGGACCTAACGGCAAAGCAGACGATTTTCCAGGCATCGCTTCAGTCGATTGCCCAAGTTCTGCAAATGTCCCTTCTTGACTATCTCTAGGCATTTTTCCTGGTCCACCGCAAACCACCCGCCCGATAGATCTTATGTGTACTTCCCGAACAATGAAAAAGGGGACAGGTCCGATTTGTGCGAAGCACCCTTCGGGCCGTTCCGGTAAATCGGACCTGTCCTCTTTTTAGTGGTCAGTTGCTAGTGGTTAGTTTTTGACCGAGGAAGCTCGCGGAAGTCGGAAGACTGACCACTATCCACTGACCACTATCCAATGATCACTACCCACTGATGACCCCGGTCCGCAACGGAAGGAGCCATCGATGCTCGTCTTGTCCAGACAACGTGATGAAAGTATCATCATCGGCGACAATGTCGTGGTGACTATTGTAGATATTCGGGGCGACAAGGTCCGATTAGGTATCGACGCCCCCAGCGAAATCCCCGTCCATCGCCGCGAAGTCTACGAGGCGATCCAACGCGAGAACCTCCGCGCCAACCAACTCGAACCGAAAGATACCCAAACGGTTCGGCCTCGGAAGACCAGCCAGTCACCCAGCGGCTCGGACAAATAAGCCTGCCGATTATGACGGTTGTTGGGGTGATTACGGGGGGTGATGCGGCGTTAGGGTCTTCGGCGTGCTTTTTTCTTTGCCAATCGTTTCTCGATGCCGAGAAAGATTCTTGGGAGCAGTCCAAGAAAGTTTGGGTATTACCCCCAGATTTCCTAAAGCCCCCACTTTATCAGGCCGATACTGCTCCATAACGGTGTCATTATCGCGTGACAACCGCGCGGTGTTCCAACCATCCCCGGTTGGGCCCGTCACCGATAATGACCACCCGAGTTTTACAACAAACCTAAACAAGTGCGTTGTCTGCCGACGCGGGAGGCTCCTGGTCTCGCGCGGCGACAGGCGGACAAGGCTGATCCGGCATCGTCTCCCCGCATTCCGGTCAGGCTTGGGCATGTAGTCCTTTTATTAGGAGGTGTGTCTGGCATGACACGAATCAACACTAACGTAAGTTCGCTTATGGCCCAAAAGACCTTGGCGCGGTCGAACGCTTCTCTACAGCAAGCTCTAACGCGCCTGAGTACCGGTTTGCGGATTAACTCCGGTAAAGACGACCCGGCAGGCTTGATTGCCAGCGAGGCGCTGCGAAGTGATATGATCAGCGTCGAGCGGGCGATCAGCAACTCTCAACGGGCAAACCAGATGATCGCCACCGCCGACAGTGCGTTGGGCGAGGTTAGCTCGCTGTTGAACGACATCCGCGGCCTGGTCACCGAGGCGGCCAACGAAGGTGCGTTGAGCGACGATCAGATCGCCGCCAACCAGCTTCAGATCGACGCCTCGCTGGCGGCGATCAACCGGATCGCCCAGATGACCAGTTTCCAGGGCCGTAACCTGGTGGATGGAAGTCTCGACTTCCTCTCGACGGCCGGCACCGTTTCGACGATCGAGGACATCGCGATCGAACAGGCATCCATCGGCTCCAGCGGTCTGGTGGCCGTCGACGTGGACATCGCCGCCGCGGCCGCCAAGGCGGAAATTACCGACGACGGCTTCACCGCCGCCGACGCCGCCAACGCGACACTCGATTTCGCCTACTCGGCGTTAATGGAGTCCGCCGCCGGCCTCGGCGAACTCGTTATTACGGCGAAGAGCCTTACGGATACGACCGCTTACACACTTACGCTCACGGATGGCGTTGCTGATACTGGCATAACGTCGGGGGCCGCAACAGACATTATCTACGTCGACGACTTCACCACCGGCGGCATCACGACGGACGAGATTGTGGATGCCATCAATGACGAAGCTGGTCTCAAAGACTTAGTTAGCGCGTTTACCAAAGTGGCTGCAGCCGACTGGGCTGGCGCCGACGATACCAATACCGTCACGGCGGAGGCGACTACGCTAACCATCACCGCGCAAACCGATGGAGCGGCTTACAACAACGTGGCCATCAGCCTCGCGACTTCGTCCGCCGTGCCGGCGACTACACCAACTGTCGACTACGACTCCACGCTCAACACGTTGTTGATCACGGTCCACGACGACGACGCCACGGACTTGTCCTCCATCGTGACCGCTTTTACCACGGATGCGTCCCAATTCGTTGCCGTGGCGGGCTTAACCGGCTCGCTCTGCATCAACGGTGGCGAGGTCGACGTGGACGAGACGGGTAACACCGGCACCAGCGGCGGCGCCCTGTTGAACGACGACCTGGTTGTCCAGATAAGCGGCAGCAAGGGCATGGAAGTCTTCTCCTTCGAGTCGGGTACCGGGGCCAACATGGTCGTCGCGGCCGTCAACCTGGTCTCCGATGCAACGGGTGTCGAAGCCTCGGTTTCGGGTAGTACCATCACGCTCAATTCGACCAAGTACGGCTCGAACGCCTACGTCGAGGTCGACGTGATCAGCGAAGGCACCAGCGGCACCTTCACCAGCCAGTTGAGCACCACCCGCGACACGGGCGAGGACATCGACGCCACGGTCAACGGAATTGCTGCCAGCGGCGATGGAAACGAGTTGTCGATCAACACGAGCACGCTGGCCATGAGTATTTTGGTTAGTGAAGGTTCGTCGACCAACTTCGACTTCAACATCACCGGCGGCGGCGCCTTGTTCCAACTTGGCCCGGACGTAGTCACCAACCAGCAGGCCCGACTTGGCATCCAGAGTGTCAACACGGCCAAGCTGCGAGGCGAGTCCGGTCGGTTGTACGAGTTGGGCTCCGGCGAATCGGCCGCCGTGGCCACGGACGCCTCCACGGCCGCCCTCATCGTCGACGAAGTGATAGCCGACGTCACCTCGCTTCGCGGGCGCCTCGGTGCGTTCCAGAAGACGACGTTGGACACCAATATCCGGTCGCTCAGCGATACGCTGGAGAACCTGACCGACGCCGAAAGCATGATCCGCGACGCCGACTTCGCGGCCGAAAGCGCCGCCCTGACGAGGTCGCAAATCCTCATTCAGTCGGGTATTTCGGTGTTGGCCATCGCCAACAGCAATCCGCAGAACGTGCTGGCACTGCTGCGGTAGGGATAACCAATCCTTCCGTGTGAACCTCATGCCGGTTCGCCCCACCACCTTCGGGGCGGACCGGTTTTTTTCTTTCTCGTTCCCAAGCTCCAGCTTGGGAACGAGGTTAGGGATTCTCTTCCGAGCCACGGATGAAACACAGATTGAACACGGATTGAAGTGAATGATTTCAGGAACAATGATCTTTTCGGTAAATTCTTCGTGCCCAAGGGCCGTTTTCCTTTCTCTATCCGTGTTTTTGTCCGTGTTCTATCCGTGGCTTGGTTTTATCCCGTCGATGGGAGTGCTGCTATCTTGGCGACGGGAGTCGCCTCCTACAATTGCCGATGGCCATTGAATTTA
>JAUWJC010000372.1 GCA_030607895.1 Pirellulales bacterium | reverse complement strand
CTTTTTCCACGGTGCTCGGTATTCGCCGTCCGAAAAAGGGGACAGGCACCGTCGGCAAACCGAAAACTCTCGTGAAAACCAGCCCGTGACGGAGCCAGTCCCCATTTTCGGACTCCCCTCCTTACAGTTTGTGCTGGTACATCGTCATGTTTTCAACGCACAGAACTGGTTTCAGAGCTGTCCGGGCAATCAACGGCGCTTGTATCGCGCTGCTTTCGATAAACAACGTGCATGGGGAATTCCGGTAATGCTCGCCCTTCCACCGGCCGTATTGCCCTTGACGGCGGCGAACCTCGGCGGGCGGGGCAGGATGCAAGACCAACTCGCCCGCGGCAACACCGTGTTCGGCAAGCCACTGCTCGGTTACGAATCGCCACCGCTTGAGGCGACAACTGATCAGCGTGTGAATCGGACGCCGCGGGAGATACAAAGGCACCGCCTTTGCGATGACCACTTCGTATTCGGGGCCATCGTCGTCGAAAACCACAGGATCGCGGCACAACACGCCGTCGATGTCGGACATCCACTCCTGCAAGTGCTGGGGGGCAAGCCAGTTCCACTCGAAAACCCGAGGCATCTGAACGATTTGCCAATAGGTGTCGAGTTGCCCGGCAGCGGCCGGAGTGACGTAGAGCGCCGCGCACATCAGTTCGAAGCGGCCGCAACGCCCGCTTTCGGTAATTCCCTTCCGTGCCGCATTGATCGAACGACAGCGGATGGCACTGTCGTCCAGGAGAAGCACCTTGCCGCCGGTTGGCGGCGCGGCGTTTGAAAGTCGCGATCCTGGACTGTGGAATTCGGCGCTTCGGGCGAATGTCTCGGCGTCGGACAGGTGCAGATGCCTGTGCAGGGCCACGAGCGAAGCCGCCATCAGCCCACTGCGGGCAACACCGACGACACCGACCAGGTCCGCCGGAAGCCTGGCCGAAAAGGCGACCACGTCACCGTGGAGTTGCGAATAGGAAACCCAGTGCACGGCTTGCGTCCTCTCATGCCAAGGCTGACGGGTCCATGATGGTAGCCCCGCGGTTTCTGAAGTCTCTCGATATCGATAAAGCCGGCTTCTTCGAGGCGACAACGCAAACTTGGAGCGTCAAAAGCCGCCCGGTGCCAATTCGGTTCGGGCCCGTACGCGAAAACTCGCCCGTTCAGCCAGAGCCAGGGATTTCCCTGCGGGTTATGTTTGCGCCAGTTGTCTCCGCACCGGCCTGCCCGATAGGCGTCGACGATCCTGGCGAAGTCGGGTACCCATACCTCGAATACACCACGCGGTTTCAAGATACGGTGAACCTCCAATAGCGCGTGGGCAACTCTGAACCAGGCAATATGCTCGATGACGTGGCTGGCATAAACCAGGTCGTAGGTATCTTTGCCGATCGGCAACTGCCCGTCGCCGAGGGCGGCTACGATATCGATGCCCGAACGAGGCTCGATATCGAGAAGGTCCCAGCTTGGATCGACCGGGCAGTTGCCCGGTCCGATTTCCAGGTACTTCATAACTCAAACTGCAAGGAGGGGAGTCCGAAAATGGGGACTGGCTCCGTCACGGGCTGGCTTTCACGATAGTTTTCGGGTTGCCGACGGTGCCTGTCCCCTTTTTCGGACGTTGGTGGGTTGCGAAGCCGCAAGCGGCTTTTTGGCTGCCGCTCAGAGGCCTTCGAGCAGTCGTTGCCAGGCAGCCCCGATCGTTTGGGGATTGGCCAGTTCAGTTAGCAGTATTTCTCTTGCCTTGTGGGTTATTTCCATTCGAAGTGTTTCATCGTACGCCAGTCGCGCGGCATGGAAGGCCAACTCGTCGTCGGTGTCGGCCAGGTATCCGGTTTGTCCGTGGCGGATCATCTCTTTCCAGCCCCATCGGTTTTCGGCGACGATGGGCACGCCCGAGGCCATGGCTTCTAGGCCGGAGCGGGGCCAGTTCTCGCAGGCGCCGCCGTTGACTTGGATCATGCAGTGGAGTGTGGCGAAGAACCGGCAAGGCGTTTCGGCGCCGAGCGGCAGACACTCGGCCCACGATGGCGGCGGTCCCAGCTTCCGTTGGATCCGCCGATCCCACGCCATCAGGCGCGCGTGAATCGGATGCGGAATCCGCCCGTAGATCGACCAGGTGTTGCTGGAGTACTTATCCTCGGCCGCCCGGCTGATCCGGCCGATGACAAACGACTTTTTTGGACAATGCCATAGCGGCTCAAACAAAGCCGTCTCGGAGTCAAACGCGCCGCGAATTCGACAGCATTGCTCGGGCGCAACCCCGAACTTGACCAGTTGGGGCTGCAACTTGTCTTGCTGATACGAGCTTTGGAAGACGTAACGATCGAACGGTCCGTGGCGGCGATAGTGCTTTCGTTCCTCGGCAAACAGCCAGGTCATACAACCTACCCAGACGATCCGGCAACCCAAATCGCGGAATCGGTGGGCAAAACGCAGGAAGTGCGAATTGCAGAACGAGACCACCACGGCGTCCCGCAGCCCGGGAACGTTTTCGAGATCGTCGGGATTACTGACGACGGTTCGGCAGCCGATCCCATCGAGCCGAGCCCGCCAGGCATCGTCCGCTTTCCAGGTTGGCACCAGCGTGACGTCCATACCCCAAAGCCGCCAGAGCTTGATCGTATGCCAGCATTCGGTGTTTGCCCCACCCACGTTGCCCGGATAGCCGATGACAAATACAGTCATTCCATTGCCGCGGATTGAAACAAGGGCATGAAGTCGGCCGGGTCGTACATTCGATTGGTGCCGTTGACCAGTTCGATCCAGCCGGCCGGGTCGTCGCGATAGAAATGGTTCCAGCCGAAGGCCTCGCCGCCGTACTTGACGGCCTTCTCGCGAAAGACGTAGTGTATCTGCCAGCAGAACGCCGAGGCGCCGGCATCGAACCCGCTGCGAAAGAGCTTGTTGGCCTCGGCCCCCGCAAATAGAAGCGTGGCTTCGGCGCAGCCGAGGAACTCGCCCGAGTTCACCTTGCCTTGGAGGCTGCCGATTGCGTCCCACGGCGGATTGATTACCTGGTGCCACGTCAGATGGTGCTCGGTGACGGGAATTGTCTTGACGAATTCGAGGTCTTCCGACAGCGGCAGCGCCGGATCGTCGCCCCACGTCCAGCCGCGCGGTGGAATCGTCTGGTACTCCGACGCGAAGCACATCCGATACGTCAGGTGCGTTCCTTCTTCGTTTTCCGGCCCGTCGTCGCGGTCGCGCGGGTTGACCGTTTTGTATTCGACTATCGCCTTGGCGAACGAGCCGGTGTAGCTGTTAAGCCCTTCGGTCAGTTCGGCCAGTTCCTGGCAGTCGGGGCTATCGGGGTCCAGCGGTTCGTATCGCAGGCTGACGGCGAACACCGAGGTTTTGCCGGGATAGTTGGCCCAGGTGTTTCCGCCGTGTTCCACCGCGGCGCCCAGCACTTCGGCGGCAAAGGCGTCGCGATCGGCCCAGTCGATCAAGAACTCCCGGCGGGCGCTAAAGCCCTCCAGGTTGTACTGCTCGACCGGGGAGCCGCCAAGTTCCTTGAATGATACGCTCATTGGATCATTGGCCCTGCAAGCGGGTTAGGTGTGTAAGACTACGCGCCGGACGACGAGGACGACGAGCCGTCGGGGCCGGTTGCCGTGCCGAGTATGGCGACGTCAAACGTCACGTTCTCGCCACCGGCGGTGATTTTCAGATCGCGTGCGTCGGCCGTCACGTCCCAGCCCTCTTGAGGATTTGCCAGCAGCAGCGCGCCGCCGGGCATCACCTTCACCGTGTCGTCGGCGCTGCCGAACGGTGCATGCCACGCGTCACTGACGGCCGCGCCTACCAGGAGATGGCCGTTGCCGCTGGTGTTCTTGTTGGTGATCAGAAGCGCCTTGACCTTCAACAGGGTGATGAAGATCGCGTCGCCAAAAAGCTCCTTCTCCAGGGCGTCCAACTCGAAGGTGGGGGAGGCTCCGGCAGAGAGTGTTTGATCGCCGGCGTGCCAGACGGCGTCGGCCTGGTTGGTTCCCGAGCCGTTGGCCATCCCCTGCTCGAACACGAGCCGGTTGCTGTCGACTATTGGGGATGCATCGACGTGGTCGCGCCACGTCCAACCGAGTTCGGCCCTGATTTTGGCTTGCAAAGTAGTGGTCATGTGTTATTCGCCCGAGGAAAGGTGAACTTGCACCAGGAATTCGATAGTCATCCGCCAGGTTCCGTCTTGGGTTTGAGCGGTGGAGTCGGCGGTGCGTCGCATTTGCATCACGCGATTTCCGCCGGCAAGCGTAAAGCTGCTGCGGTCGAACGCCGCGCGGACGGCTTCGGCGGCAGCCCGGCCGGCGTCGTGGTTTTCGTGCCAGACGCTTATCTCCAACACCACTTCATCCAACGCGTCTTGGGCGTTGGTGCGAAGAACGGTTCGCCCGGCCTTTCGCCGGATCGTGGCGTAAGGCAGTGCGGCGTGGAAACGGCGGCCGGTTGAGACGTTTTCCGCCGGCACTAGCGATGCCAGTTCTTCGGTCGCCGCCCAGCGCTGGTGAATGGCCTGTTCGAGATTCATGGAAATGCTTTCTCCACGGTAGTTACTCAAACTGTAAGCGGTCAGTGGAAAATGGGGACTGGCACCGATTTCGGACTCTCCGCAGATATCGGCCGGAAGTGTGGGAAAACCAGTAGCCGCGAGGTGCATGTCCCCTTTTTCAAAGGTGCTCGGTATTAGCCGTCCGAAAAATGTGCCCAGCACCGTCGGCAAACCGAAAACACTCGTGCAACACAAT
>JAUWJC010000298.1 GCA_030607895.1 Pirellulales bacterium | reverse complement strand
CACCGCTGGTAACTGTTCACGGCCAGTTGCGTCGCGAGTTGGGGACTGGTCCATTTTTCGGCCAATGGACGCATTTTTTGGTCCATCGTTGGCCGAAAACATGGACCTGTCCCCTTCCGTGGCGCCTACACACAAAAGGACACCGAACATGACAGTAACGGAAATCGTGCCGGGTAAAACCCGGATCGGATGGATTGGCACGGGCGTGATGGGCGCCAGCATGTGCGGACACTTGATCGGGGCGGGCTTTGCCGCCACCGTTTACAACCGGACGAAGGAAAAGGCCCAAACGTTGATCGACAAGGGCGCCCGCTGGGCCGACAATCCAAAGGCCGTGGCCGAGGCGGCCGACGTGATCTTTACCATCGTCGGCTATCCGGCCGATGTACGCGGCGTTGTGTTGGGACCCGACGGCGTTCTGGCCGGGTGTAGTCAGGGCAATATTATTGTCGACATGACTACCAGCGAGCCGTCGCTGGCCGAGGAAATCGCCCGGGCGGCCCGGGAAATCGGTGTTCACAGCATCGACGCGCCCGTCTCCGGTGGCGATGTTGGCGCCCGCGAGGCACGGCTGTCGATAATGATCGGCGGCAACAAGGAAGCGGTCGATGCATTGGGGCCCTGCTGGGAGGCAATGGGGAAAACAATCGTTCACCAGGGCGGGCCGGGCGCCGGACAACACACCAAGATGGTCA
Source organism: Pirellulales bacterium (assembly GCA_030607895.1). GTDB lineage: Bacteria > Planctomycetota > Planctomycetia > Pirellulales > Thermoguttaceae > JAUWJC01. The sequence goes on along the minus strand of JAUWJC010000298.1, from coordinate 4,975 downwards.
ACCAGATCGTCATTGCAACCGCCATGATTGGTATCTGCGAGGGGCTACTCTACGGCTACAAGGCCGGGTTGGACCTGCTGACCGTGATGAAATCGATCACCTCCGGGGCCGCCGGAAGTTGGTCGTTGTCGAACCTGGCTCCACGGATCATCGACAACAACTTCGCCCCGGGCTTCTTCGTCGAGCACTTCATCAAAGACATGGGTATTGCGTTGGACGAGTCGAAGCGGATGGGTCTTTCGATGCCGGGCTTGGCGCTTGCCCACCAGTTGTATCTCGCCCTCGAGGCCCAAGGCCACGGCCGCGACGGCACCCACGCCCTCGAACTAGCGCTGGCCTCGATGTCCGACATCGATTGGAAAAACCGGTAGCCGCTTGCGGCTTCGCACCGTCCAGCGGATTCCTTTGCCACGCTTGAAGTGTATCACCCGGCGTCAGCGGGGATGATTTCCGTGTGTTCGATCGACGCCTTGGCAAAGAACAATACCGCGCGGATGTCATCGCGGGTCAATTCCGGATAACCCTCCAAGACCGATTCCCAACTCTCACCAGCAGCCAACTGCTCGATTATTACGGCAACGGGAATGCGCGTCCCCTTGACAACCGGGGTGCCGCCACAACGGCGGGGATTGATTTCGATTCGATCAAACATCAGCCATTCTCCAACAGACAACTACATAGGAGTTTACAAGAAAGCTCCCGTTTTGTCGAGGTCTGAAGTCGGGGGCGATCTTGCCGCGCCGGGCTCGATGCGCTTCGGCCGGCCCATGCGTCCCGATTCTGCCTTCGCCCTTTTCCCTTTCCGACTTCCAACTTCCCCCCAACTGTCATTTCCGGAAGAACCGAAAAAGGGACCAGGTTTAATTTGCCGGAACGGCCCGAAGGGTGCTTCGCACAAATTAAACCTGGTCCCTTTTTCGGTCCGGAAGATTCGGTTGTCGTTTGACTAATCGCCGGCGGTGGCCTACGTTTGTCTATCGCCGGCCACGGATCGGCGGACTTAATGAGTGTGGAACCGGCGTGTCCGTCGAGTACCCATTCAGGCGTTTCCCTCATGTCTGTGGAAGTACTTGAGAAACCGCAGCCTGCCGACTCCGAAAAGGTCACTCGGCAGACGATCCTCCTGGTAGACGACGACGAGATATTGCTTGACGTCCTGTCTCGTCGGCTCGGTCAGCATGGGTTTGACATATCGACCGCCGACTCGGGCGAGGCCGGCTTGGCCAGGGCCCGATCCGACCGGCCCGCTCTGATCGTGCTCGATTTGCGGTTGCCCGACCGCGACGGGTTCGACATCTGCCGGGAACTGGACGATTCGCCGGACACTTGCGGCATTCCCGTCATCATCCTCAGCGGAATGACCCGACCCGACATCATCCGCCGCAGCCGGCAGGTCGGTTGCCAGTACTTCGTCCGCAAGCCGTACGACCCCAACGCGCTGCTGGTGCTGATCCGGCAGGCGATCGAGGAATCGGGCGGCCAGTGACCGAAAAAAGGACCAGGTTTAATTTGCCGCCTGCGGCCCGAAGGGTGCTTCGTACAAATTAAACCTGGTCCCTTTTTCATCTGGACGCTCGGGGCGTGGCCGGCTACCCCCTTGCCTGGACGGGGGTAATTCTGCTATATTTTCTGGTTGCTCCAGCTTCAGTAGGAACGTCCACGGGAATATCCTCCAGGCGGGGCAAGGCAGAACGTCCGACTGAAACACTACGCCAACCACTCGGAGAACTTCGTGGGAACCAGGAAAACAGGAAAAGGCCGACGCAAAATCGGCCGGAAGAAACGCCGCATGCGGGCCAAGATAAGGCACCGCAAGGACTAATCACCCCCCGGCAAACCGAGGCCAACCGGCCTCCTCCTCCATGCAGGCATTGCCTAACTGCCGGAGATTTACCTCCCCCCCCGAGCCTGTCATGAACGATCCGGCCTCCACAATCGATTGCCTGGTCGCCAAGGCACGCCAGCTTCACAGCCTGCCGACCGTGGCGATGGAAGTGCTGAAGCTGACCGATAATCCGCAGGTCGACGTCCCAGCGCTGAAAACGTGCATCGAGAACGATCCGGCCCTGACCACCAAACTGCTTCAAGTAGTCAACAGTTCGCTGTTCGGACTCAGTCGCGAAGTATCCGACTTGAACCAGGCGCTGGCCCTGTTAGGAATCAAGCCGCTTAAGCTCTTGGTGTTGGGGTTCAGTTTGCCGACCGGGCTGTTTGCCGGGGTGGCCGGCAGAACACTCCAGCACTATTGGCGTCACACTCTGACCAAGGCGGTGGCCGGTCGCGAGATCAGCCAGACCATATGGCATCAGCCGGGCGACGACCCGTTCATCGCCGGGCTGCTCCAGGATTTGGGCATACTGCTTCTGATTCAGGAACTGGGTGAGCCTTACGTGCGGCTGCTCGACAAGGTCTATGCCGGCGGACGGGACCTCCTCGCCGTGGAAGTCGAGTCGATGGGTTTCGATCACACCCGGCTCACCTCGCGGCTTCTGGACCATTGGGGCCTCCCGGAGTCGCTTGTCGAGGCCGTCTGTTGGGGCGAAAAAGGGATCAGGTCCCTTTCGGCCGAACAAAAAGGACCTGGTCCCTTTTTCGGGGCTTCCGAGAAGTCGCTGCCGCAAATCCTGCACCTGGCCGAACTGGTCGCCCGACTGCTGGCCGACGGGCAGTCCGACGCGCTCGGCCAGTTGTTGGCTGCGGGCCGGCAGTATCACGACATCTCGGAAGAGCAACTGGACGAATTGGGGGAGAGCCTGGAAGAGAAGGTACGGCAACTGGCCGATGTCCTGTCGCTCCAATTGCCCGATGGTCTCGACTACCGCGACTTGCTGGTCCAGGCCCACCGTCGGCTTGCCGACGTGGCGGCTTCGGCGGCCGAGGATCTTGTCCGCAGTCAATTCCCGCCCGATGCGGAAGACCTGCTGGGCGACCTCAAGGCGCTTTCCGAGGCGATCTCCGAGGTTTCCCGGCGGAGCAAGTCGCCGGAAACTGAGTTGCCGGAAACTGAGTTGCCGGAAACTGAGTTGCCGGAAACTGAGTTGCCGGAAACTTCGAGCCGGGTTGCGGAGCCGGTCGAGCCGGCCGTGGCAGCCGTACCCGATTCGGCCGCTCCGGTATCCCCCGGTGCCACGGCTGCCCGAAGCAAGCACAAGCGGAGCACTACGACGCCGACGTCGGACTTATTGGGTCAGCTATCCGTGGCAGTGGCCACCTGCCGCCAATCACGCTGCTCGCTGAGCCTGCTGTTGGTCGAACTGACCGATCGAGACCAGCTCGCCCGCACGCGCGGCCCGAAAGGGTTCGATGCCTTGCGGCAGTCTCTGGAATCTGCCTGCCGCGGTGTTGATCATCCCTGCTCCATTTGTCTTCCGCACGGCGAGTCGGGGTTCGCCATCATTCTGCCCGACTGCGATCGGCAATTGGGCGTACGGTTGGGTAACCAGTTGATCCAGAGTGCAAGCCGGCTGTTGCGGGACAAATCGCGTCCGGGACATCGACCGGTCAGGATCAGCGTTGGATCGGCAACCGTGGCGCTTCCTCCGAAGAACTTCCTCGTTCAAAACCTCTCGGAAAGCACTGAACGGTGCCTCTACGGCTCACATGCCGCCGGCGGCGGTGTAGTCAAGAGTATCGAAATATATTAGACGTCCGTTTTGTAAGTTGTTGGCCAGTTATACACTCGGTCCCAAGCTCTGCTTGGGACCGCACCGCACCGTACCTGCTGAAGAGTAGCGGGTTCCCAAGCAGAGCTTGGGAACCAGGTTAATCTGCTTGCGGCTTCCGGGCACGCCGGCAAACTGGTATGTTTTTGTTAGGGGGTACGGGGCTCGATGAACGGATATACTGAATGAAACCTCCCGAACCATCGATAGCCGACGACGGCCCTCCGTCAGACTTGGCATCCGCCGCGACCGCTTGGCCCGAGCAGCAGGCGATGCCCGAAGGTGATACCCCCTCTCGGCGGCATCGACCCCGCCGCCGGAGAGTCCTGCTGCCGGTAGCACTGTTTGTGGCCACGTGCGTTTCCACGTTTTGGGCCGGGGCGTCCGACTGGATGCCCGTGTTGCACATGGGCAGCTTCGAGCAGGCCGGCCAGGCGCTCATGGAGAACTGGCTGCAGGGCCTGATCTACATGGCCGCCGTGCTGGGGATACTCCTGCCGCACGAGATGGGTCACTTTGTGATGACGGTGCGGCACAAGATTCCAGCCAGCCTTCCGTATTTCATCCCGGTGCCCTTTACGCCCTTCGGCACGATGGGAGCGGTGATCGGCATGGAAGGCTCGGATGCCGACCGCCGAGAGTTGTTTGACCTGGGCGTGGCCGGTCCCCTGGCCGGATTGGCGGTGGCCATACCCATCACGTGGATCGGTATACAGCAGCTTGGTCCGCCGCCGCCGCACAACCTGGGGCTCTGCTTCCACAACCCATTGATATTCAGACTTCTGATAGACTATCTGCGTCCCGACTATCCCACCAATTCCGTGCTCTATCTGGGCCAATTGAACCCGTACCTGATGGCCGGCTGGGTGGGGATGCTCATTACGGGGTTGAACATGCTGCCGATCAGCCAACTCGACGGCGGTCACGTGGCCTATGCACTGTTGGGCCGCCATGCTCACAGCCTTGCACGCGGCCTGTTGGTCGTCTCCATACTCTTCGTACTGGTTTCAGAACAGTACGGCTGGGTGCTGATGGTGGTGCTGGTCACGCTAATGGGAACCGATCATCCACGGACGGCCGACGATCGGGTGCGGCTGGGTTGGACCCGACGGCTGATCGGCTATGCCTCGCTGACCATTCCCATCTTCTGCTTCCCACCCATGGGCATTACCCAAGCCATGCGCTAGAGCGGTCGGTATACTCGACGCGGTCACAAACTGCGGTTTTGGGATGGAGTTATCAGTTATCAGTAGTCAGTAACTGAGGCCTGGTTCAAAGCGACGAGTTCTTGGGTGACACGTGACAACCCATGT
>JAUWJC010000463.1 GCA_030607895.1 Pirellulales bacterium | reverse complement strand
GTTGGTCATTGAGAAGTTGTCAGTAATCAGTTGTCAGTAATCAGTGGTCAGTTGTCAGTAATCAGTTGTCAGTAATCAGTTGTCAGTAATCAGTAATCAGTTGTCAGTTGTCAGTTGTCAGTTGTCAGGGCTTACGGTGCGAAGCCGCAAGCGGTTGAATTCCGCCTTCCCCCTTCATCCTTCATCCTTCATCCTTTGGTTGTCGTTGCGGGTGATTGTGAGGAAGGTGTCTTCCAAGTCGGTCTGGAGTTCACGAAACTGGCTTACGGATAGCCCGGCGCCGATGAGCCGGGACAGTAGTTCGGCCAGATCTTCCTCGGAGTGGCTAGTGCTGAACCGGATGGTAGTCTCGGCCGTTGAGGCGGTCACCTCGGCGTCCGGCTCGGAGTGCTGGCGGATTACATTGGCGGCAAGCTGGACCTGATCGGGCGAGACCAGTTGCACTTCGATCATGCGTCGCTGGCTGACCATCCGCATGATTTCATCCAGGGGGCCGAACGCCCGCAGCCGCCCGCTGGTAATGATCGCCACCTGGTCGCAAATTCGCGACAGCTCGGGCAGGACGTGGCTGGTGACCATCAGGGCCTTACCCATCCCGGCCAGACGCAGCAGAAGCTGGCGTATCTCGATGCGGGCCTGCGGATCGAGACCGCTGGCCGGCTCGTCGAGGATCAGCACTTGGGGGTCGTGCAGCAAGGTCCGGGCGATACCGATGCGCTGCTTCATGCCGTGGCTGAGGGTTTCGACGTAACGGTCCCTCATGTAGGTCGAGCCGGTGGTTTCCAGCACCGCCGCGATGCGCTCGATCCGCTTGCGCCGCGGGATGTGGAATGCATCGCCGAAGAAGTCGAGGTATTCATGCACGCGCATGTTGTCGTAGGAGCCGAACGTTTCGGGCATGTATCCGACGAGGTGTTTGATTCGCTTGGCGTCGCGCAGGCAGTCGGCTCCGGCAATTGTTGCCGATCCGCTGGTGGGCCGCGCCTGGCCGACGAGAATTCTGATCGTCGTGGTCTTGCCCGCCCCGTTGGGACCGATGAACCCCAGAATCTGTCCCGGCGAAAGTGAAATCGACAGGTTGTCGACCGCCGTCAGTTCGCCGTACTTCTTCGTCAGTCTGTCGGTCACCACGACGGGCGCGTTTTCGGCCATCATCGTCTCCGTTTTGCTGTTGTCTTAGGGTTCTCAAACTGTAAGCGAGCCGTCGGTGTGCCACTGCTTGCCTCGGGGAAGTAAGCCATTTGAGCACCGGTCGGCACTGCTTGCGGCTCTCCCAAATCGAACGGGCATCCGGCAAGCAGTGTCGAGACGCAAGCTGCACGTGCCACTCGATTTACGCAAGCAGTGGCACACATTTTCCGGCCGTTCGTTTACAGTTTGAGTTAGGGTTCGATCGCTTCGGCCGTGGCGTCCAAGCGCACTTCGTCGATCTTCCAACCGACCTCGGTAATGCTGATCGAGTCGCTGTTCTGGGCGTCACCCACGGCGATACCCAAGCGCAGTCCGCCGCGGGCGTCCAGGGCGAGGACGTCGGTGCGTCTGATATCGAACCGCAGCAGGCCGACCGGGCTTTCGCGTTTGGCCAGCGAGACGGGTTTCTCGCCTACTAGCCCCAGAATTTCCATCTCCCGCGACGGGGCGTTGATCTTCACCAACAGCACGATCTTTTCAAGCCGCAAGGGCAGGACCGCCCGGGGACATTGAAATCGTAACAGCGTCCGCGAGGCGACGGCCATCGGTCCCAGCCACTTGCCGTTCAGATCGTCGTACGAGGCGGACGTGCCCCGTTGGCCCGGAAAGGGCACCGCCCGGTACGGCCAGAACGGCGAAGGTATCACCACTCGCGTGCCGGGTGCCGGCCGCTCGAACTGGATCGGCACTGCCGCAAGGGCCCCGCCCAGCCGCTGGATGCCGTCGGCGAAGACGAATTGCATGTCCACGGGCGACGCCCAGGCCAGCAGCGTGGGTACGGCCGGATACCGCGCGGCCGTGTCGCCGGAAAGCAACGCTTGGTAGATCGATTGCCGGCGGCGCTGCCGGTCGCTCAGCACCGCTTCGGTCATGTAGTTACCCGGCGCCAGGACCTCGGACGGCCCGGCGGTGAACGAGCCGTTCTGATCAAGCCGGACGGCCATGTTTCGGGACGCTTGCGTGGCGACGATCGCATCGTCCATATCCTGCAAGGGGCCGGCGTTCAGTGTGCCGACGATGCCGTGGGGGCCGAACGTGGCGCGGGCTACAATAGGCTTCTCCGCTTGGCAGGCGTACGTGAACGGTGCGGTGCGCATGCCGGACGGCAGCGTGAGGTTCTCCCAGTGCCACCGGTCCAGGTCGGTCCACACCATGCGTCGAGTGGTGCCGGCTTTTCCGATCATGTCGGGAAAGAATATCCCGCCGCGTTGGGCTCCCAGCGGGGCGGACGACTTGTCCTGGTTGTACATGGCCAGCAGGCCGCTGACGCGGATGTCGTTCACGCCGGGCGTTGCCTCGACCAGTTGCCCGGTCACCACGCTGGAGGGCACGGCCGTTCGCGCCGCGCGGCCCATTACGACAAGTCCCAGCGCGGCAATCACGGCCATGACGGGGCCGATCCAACCAAGCTGTTCCAGCCGCCGCCGGCGTGCCAGAGATACTCCGATAATCAGCAGTGCCAGGCAGAACCCGCCCAATATGTAAATCACCGCGGTGCGGCTGACGATACGGTATCCGATCTGGCCGGAGACGTACTGCTTGAACTGCTCGGGCCGCAGTGTCGGTGGATTACGCGGTTTGATGAAATCGGCCGCCAGGATCGCCAGCGGCTCGGTGGCGATCAGCCGGAACCCCGACTCGGTCTTTTTCGGCTTGGGGTCTTCTGCCGTCCGTGGTCGGTACCAACCGCGGGGCCCAAGCGCGGTGAACAGGACATCGCCATTGCCGACTGTTTGCCAGAAGGCGGCCGGGTGGCCGCCCACGGTGTGGGTCACTTTCAGGTTGGGAGCCACCACGCGAACCAGTTCGACGGGTCGCTCGAACGTGCGAGGTTCTCCGGCCGGCACTACGGCATCCCGACGGTGGCTTACGATCCGCACCTCCGTTAGTTCCACCCGATCCACAACGTGGAGGCGGAACTGATCGCCCAACAGCCGCCTTGCGGTAGCCGGGCTCACCCGATCGAGCATGATCCAAACGCGTCCGCCGTCGTGGAGCCAGCGTCGAATGGCGACCAGGCCCGCCGCGTCGTCCGTTATGCGGTCGCTCGAAAGGACCAGTTGATCCAGGCCTTCCAACGTTTCAGTGTTGGGAGGCAGCGGCTGGCCGCGCAGGTCGGGTAGCATGATCGACAGGTTGCGCGACTGCCGCATGGCGGCAACCACGTTGCGCGGCTCGTCTTCGGCGTGGCCCTCATCATCGTCGTTCGCGTCATCATTGTCCGGGTCGTAGTCGGCTATTATGCCCGAGACCGGGCCTTCATGCAGCACCGGGAGCATTCCGGTGTGCAGCATCTGTCCGCCTCGGCTTTCGATTAGTGCATCTTTGCCGGCCGAAGCCCGCATCAATAGCGACTTCACGTCGATGCGGCTGTCGTCCTCGGGGATGTTTTCTGGTGTGAGCACCGGATGCCAGGAGAAGCGTCTGGCTTGCGATGGAACCCAAAGCCGCCGGGCGTACTGCAAGCCGGGATTGCCGCCGAAGTACATGGTCGAGAGGAGCACGACCGGTTGATCTTCGGGATTGACCACGTCGACGGCGATCATTCCCCACTTGCCGGGCACGTATTGATAGATTCCCGCCGTGCCGTCGGCGCGCACGTACCGGGGTCCCGCCTTGCTCTTGGCTTCGG
>JAUWJC010000106.1 GCA_030607895.1 Pirellulales bacterium | reverse complement strand
TTGTGCCCGCTCCGCAAGCAAAATGCCCTTTCACGCCCAACCCATCAAAAATCCAACCAAACTGACAGCGCGATGAATAATCCGGGTAAAGCTTGGGAATTGAAGCAGCTACCCCATCGGCCGGGCCAGAAATGCAGGTACTTGGCGTGCTCGCGGCGGATCGGAATCTCCAGCACCAGCCGCTGGACGTCCACCTTCTTGCCCTCGGGCAGCAGCTTGAAATCCGAGCGGATCATGCCGTCGTACTCGATGCCGACCGTTCCCTCGCAACGGAGACCGGCCGACTTGGTGTCGGTGGCCAGCCGTACGATGTTGGGTTTGGCCTCTGCGGTTCGACAAGTGCCGGCCGTCCACGCCAGTTGTTTCCCGCCCACTTCTCCGCGAAGTACAATCGGCGATGCGAGGACCTCGGTGTCTCGGGCAACCACGGAAGCGGGAAAGGGCAGGCCGTCGAAGCCGTAGATTCGGCCCCACACCGTCACCTTGGCCGCGTCGGGCGCCACTTTGACGGGCGCCCACGGTGGCAGCACCCGGTCGCTTATTCCGGCCGTGCTTCCCAGCCACTTCGGTCCGGCCGGCTTCTCATCCGCCGCACATACAAGAGCGACTGAGGCCGAATACAATACCAAGAACGTCGACAGACAGAATAGACTTGTTCGTATCGCACTCATCGTTTCTTCTCCTTGGCTGGTATTCACTCAAACTGTAAGGAGGGGAGTCCGAAAATGGGGACTGGCTCCGTCACGGGCTGGTTTTCACGAGAGTTTTCGGTTTGCCGACGGTGCCTGTCCCCTTTTTCGGACCCTCGGTCGTGTACTTGCCCTGGGTTCCAACCAGCGTGTTCAGAAGAAGGGGCGAATCGACCACGCGGAACGAGTACTTGCCGAAGCTGCGCAACCGCACCATTCCGAATTCGGCATCGCGAAACGTGATCGGCTGCGGCGTGCCCCATTTCTGGTCGAGGAACGTTTGCTTCCCGATAAAATAGACCAGGCATTGGAAGGGCGACTGCTCCCAGGGGATGGTCAGCAGCCGGGTAATCAGCGGTACGTTGGCCGTGGTGAGCGTATGCCGGCCGGGACCAAAGCAGTCCAGCGCCTTGCCGTCGCGGAAGAAAATCGCCTCCTGGTTCTCCTGGACGATGAGTTGGGCGCCGATCTTGATGTCGGCCGAACCTTCCGGCGGAACCCGCGAAACCAGCCGAAAAAGGGGACAGGCACCGTCGTCCAACCGAAAACTCTCGTGAAACCCAGCCCGTGCCGGAGCCAGGCCCCATTTTCGGACTCCCCTCCTTACAGTTTGAGTATAGATGCATCATAACGAACGGCCGGCAGGACGGAAGTAGCCAGCCGATGTTTGGCGTTTTCAATACGATTCTCCGGGAGGGAAGAACGGGCGGATTTCTCGTATTTGCGTAAACATCCCAGTTTACCGGTTCATTGCCCCAGTGCGGCCGTTGGCCGCAACCAAAGGAAGAGGGTTCAGGGTTCAGGGTTCAGGGTTCAGGACCTTGAGGATACCTTGATACTGAAATCCTGAACCCTGAACCCTAACACCTTTTCAGGTAACGCATTACGGCCAATCGACCAGAAATCTTTGTCAAAAACTTAACGATGTCTGAGGTTAGTAGTATAGACTCGTCTTGGGGCAAGCCCTGTCGTCTGCTATAGTCTGCCATCTTGTCTGTCCATTCCTGGATTTTCCCTCGACCTACAGCTATTTGAAGGCAACTGCGACGCATGGACGGCTTTCGCGGCGGAGAGTGTCTAGTCTTGGTTTTCTGGCTGCTGGTGATCGGGGCAACCGGCTGCGCGAATTTCGATTTAACCGCTGGGCCATCGTGTTGGCGGTTTCCCTGGGACGAGAAGCCCGACGTGGTGCCGGGCATCACCTCGCCGACCGAGCGAATCGAGATCCTGCAAAAAATGCGTGAAAAGGCCGCCTGGGCGAAGCCGGCGGAGCAGCAACGGATATCGGCCGAGTTGGCCGAGTCAATTCGCGTGGAGGCGGACCCACTAATTCGAGCGGAAATCGTCCGTGCGTTGGCTGAATACCCCACGCAGGCGGCGACCTCGGTGCTTCAGGCAGCACTCAAAGACTCCGATACCGAGGTTCGTGTTGCTGCCTGCGAGGCCCTGGCTAAGCAGGGCGGCACGGAGGCCACCACGGTCTTGGGCGAAGCACTCTCGGGCGATGTCGATCTGGATGTCCGCCTGGCCGCTGCCCGGGCACTGGGGCAAACCAACGACGAAAGAGCGCTGGCCGCCTTGGGTGTCGCCTTGGAAGACCAGAACCCTGCCATGCAGCACCGAGCGGTGGCGTCGCTGCGAAAGCTAACCGGCGAGAACTTCGGCAACGACGTAAACCGTTGGCGCGAGTATGTCAACAGTGATCGGTCCAAGCCGGCCAAACCGGTCTCCATCGCCGAGCGATTTCGTCGGATGTTCTAGCGCATCACTCTTCCTCGAAACGCGATGTAACGCCGCGACCAGTGGGCGCGGTCGGCGGATCGTTGGCCCGTTTTTGGGCAATAACGCGACCAGTGGTCGCGGCTTTACAGTGACTTTGCGGTTGCCCCGGCGCGGGAAAACCCATATCATGCGAGGTGTTATATGTGGGGGAGCATCAAACGGCAATAGGCCAAACGAGGAGGGATGGAGCCACTACGACTGACCGATAGGTTCAAAACCCTCTACAACCTGGCGACCGTACTGTCGGGATCGGCCGGTGCGGACGCTGTATTGCTGCTCTTGGATGGGCCGGCCGAGTGGCAACGCCTGAGAAAGCGGGCCGGCAGCGCAAAAATACTCGTCGCCGCCGACACACCCGAACCGCTTGAGGGAGCCAAGGAAGCCGGGCTGGAAACCGTCGTGATCGACATGCCCGACAGCCCCGTCTACGAGCGGCTCACACAGGCGCTTCTCGAAGCGGTGGCCGACGACATCCTCACGCCCGGCGCCCGAGTCGTGGCCCTCTACAGCGGCTTCGAAGCAGAGACCATAGACTCGCTTAGCGTGATCAAGCTGGGCGAACATCTCGATCGGCTCACCGGACGCGACCTGCGACAGTTGGAAACCCGCGTCCCGCTGGATACCCTCAAAATCGTGGTCGATCTGGCCGTGGAAATCGGCCGCGAGGGACGCGAAGGCCAGCCGGTTGGCACCATGTTTGTGGTGGGCGATTCGCGAAAGGTGTTGGCTTCCAGCCATCCGGTCGGTTTCGATCCGGTTCGGGGCTACAATCGCAAGGAGCGGAATCTCGACGACGCCCGGGTTCGAGAGGGCGTGAAGGAAATCGCCCAGATGGACGGGGCGATCATCGTCTCGGCCGACGGAACCGTGGAGGCGGCCTGCCGCTACGTGGACGCCTCGGCCGCGACTATCACCTTATCGAAGGGCCTGGGCAGCCGGCATTGGGCCGCCGCCGCCATCAGCCGCGCAACCAACGCCGTATCCGTCTCCGTCAGCCAATCCAACGGCACGGTACGCATCTTCCAAAACGGTCAGGTCATGCTCCGCATCGAGCCCAAGCACCGCCGGCCGATGGTCTGGAGAGAGCTCGAATACGAACCGCCGGAAAGCGGGAGGAAAAAAGGAAAAGGGGGGAAAGGGGAAACGGGGAAAGGGGGAAAAGGGGAAGCCGAAGGATGAGAGACACGCATTGCCGCTTGCGGCTTAGCAGCGTGTAAACATAAATCGCTGCGAAGCCGCAAGCGGCCCAACCGGCGGCCATTGCCCCCTGACCGCCTCACTTCATGTCTTCCGGCCGCTCGATTACCAGCGATACGTCGAAACGCTGCAGCGGCTCGTTCGACTTGACCACCCCGGCGGAGCGTATCTGAAGCTGGCTCCGCACCTTCCCGTTGGCACCGGGTACTTCGTAAAGAAACAGGGCGGCGTCGTTGGTTAGCCGGCGAGTGAAGTGGTATCGAGTCGCCAGGAATTGGACCAACTTGTTGGCGTTGCCCGTGGTGCCCTGAAAGATTATCCGCTGCAACTCCTGCCGCGGACCGAAATAATAGGTCAACGATCCGGCCAGGTCGTCCTCGGCGGTGCCGGTCACCAGCGGCACGCGGTATCCCTGCAACTGGAGCTGCGCCAACCCGGTCGACACTCGGGGCCAGTTCCGCGTCACCCAGCCGGGGCTCACGTTGAATCGCAACACCTGGTCCAGATTGCGGGTGGGCGTGCCTTCCAGGGCCAGTGTGCTGGCGGCCAACTCTGTGATATCCGTGTTGTCGTCCGTACTATCCTTGCTCGTGAAGCTGGAAACCTTGTTCTTGATGAGCGACCACATGTCGGGCGCGGAAAACATGGCCATCGGGCCGAGCGCCGCTATGGCAAGGCCCAGGGCAACGATCGTCATCGTTCTAAGCATGATCTCTGCTCTCTAACCGAAACGAAGTGGGAGTGCCGCTTGTTCACAGAATCGGCACGCACGGGCTTTCGGCTTGCTGCCGCTCGGTTCGTCTGCCATAGATTGCCCAGCAAGAGCCGTCGTACCCCGAAAAAACCGTGCAATCGGCGTGAGCCGAAAAAGGGACCAGGTTTAATTTGTGCGAAGCACCCTCCGGGCCGTTCCGGCAAATTAAACCTGGTCCCTTTTTCGGCTTACCCGTTGCCGTTGAGACGATCGTCGGCCAACTCTTTCTCGATGAACTTCTCGATTGCCGATCGGCCGCCAAACTGGCGTATCCAATACTCCACGTCTTCCTGCAACAGCGGGACCGACGGTCTGGCCGAACTGCTTTTGGCTGTCTGTTTGCGCTGCCCTCGGGCGCGGACTACTTCGGCGTACCAGACGTCGCTGTCGACCGGCCGGGCTTTGCGACGCCGGGCGGCCCGCTGGATGCGGTGGTCGCTCGAGACGACGGTCAATCGGCGTGGGGCCGACTCCGTGCGGATCAGTTCCTCGATCAGGCTGTCGGCATCTTCGTACTCGGCGGCAAACCGGACGGTAATGCCCCGATGTTTCACTACACGCGGCAGTCCCGGCGGGGCGTTTTGGGCATCGAAGACAACCGTGGTCCGCGGCAGTTCGCCCGGCTCCAGCGATTCGGCCAGGAAGTTCAGCAGCCCCAACCGCGAACGCTCCAGTCCACCAGGCCCAACGCCCCGACCGACGATACCCACCGCGCCGAGCAAGTTGTAGCCGTCGATGATTGTGGGCATTGGGGGTAGTGGTCAGTGGATAGTGGTCAGTGGATAGTGGTCAGTGGATAGTGGGCTGTCGCTTGCTAGATGCGGACAAAACGAACCTGCGTTTCCGTGACGACGACGAAGCAGTTGGATAGTCGATCCGCATGTGCTTCCAGCAGTCGCTCAAGGACATCAATCTTGCTGGCGGCACGCTCATCTCCGAGACGAAGCAGGACAACGCCATTGTGTTGCCGTCCTTCTCTGAAGACCTTTTCTCCGAAGTCTTTGTCGTTGGTAATGAGAATCCAGTCTTGGTCTTTGGCCTTTTGGATGATGTCGTCGTCATCCATTCCACGGGCTTCTTCGAAGACCGAGAAGACTGCATGCCCTCGCTGTCGCAGCCAGCGTGCCACCATCGGGCCTGTACATTCATCTACCAAGAAGCGCATCTATCCGTCCTGTTTTCCCAGTGGCATGAATGCCATGTTGCCCAACGATTGGGTTGCAAACAGAAGGCACGCCTGGATGTCTTCGTTCTCCAGTCCGTCGTACTCTCGGAGCACCTCGGTTGCCGTGGAGCCATGCGCCAGCAGGTTAAGTATGAAATCGACAGTCAGACGCGTTCCCCTGATAACCGGCTTTCCGGCCATAATCTTGGGATTGGCGACGATTCGTTCCAGCAGTTGTTCATCTGTCATGATGAGGGTTTCCTATCGTTTTGTTCTACTCGCCGAGCAATTGCTCGATGCTCTTCCGGGCGAACCGGAGTGCCTCGGGTAGTTTGTCGGGGAGCTTGCCGCCGGCTTGGGCCATGTCGGGCCGGCCGCCGCCACCGCCTCGAACCAGTTTTGCCGCACCGCGAATCCACTTGACGGCGTCGACCCCCTTCTTGACCAGATCGCGGCTGACGCCCGCCACCAGCATCACCTTGCCCTCCTCTTCCTGCCGGCTACCCAACATGACGGCCACGGGCGCGGATTTGCGGCGTAACTGGTCGATCAACTGTCGCAGCACATCGGGGCCGGCGTCGGGCACTTCGGCCGTGACGACAGTTGTTCCGGCCACCTCGACCGCGTCGGCCAACAATTGCTCGACGGTCATGCCGCCGCTTTTTGGTCCAGCGGCCAATTGCTTCTTGAGTTGCCGGACCTCTTTCGCAAGTGCCTCGACTCGCGTGGGCACCTGTTCGGCCGGCACTTTCAGCACGGATGCCGTCCCGGTTAACCTGAGTCTATCTTGTACGCCCTGCTCCAGGGCGGCGATGCCAGTCATTGCGACGATCCGTCGGGTGCCGGCCGCCACGCTTTCCTCGCCGATTATCTTGAACAGGCCCACTTGCCCGGTGTTATCGAGGTGTGTTCCGCCGCAGAGTTCCTTGCGGAAATCACCCATCGAGACCATCCGCACGATGGCGGGGTATTTTTCGCCGAAGAGCATGATGGCCCCGGCCTTTCGGGCGTCGGCCAGGGGCATGTTTTCACAGACGATCGGCCGGCCGTCCATCACCTTCGCGTTCACTTCGGTTTCGATTTGGAGCAGTGTCTCTCGATCGACGGCCGCGGGGTTGGTGAAGTCGAACCGCAGCAAGTCCCGATCGACTTTGGAGCCTTGCTGCTGTGCATGTTCGCCCAGGTGCTTTTGCAGGGCATGGTGCAAGAGGTGCGTGGCGGAGTGTGCGCGGCAGATTGCCCGGCGTCTCTGGCCGTCAACCTGGGCGGAGGCGGCCGTACCCAAGGAGATTTCGCCCTCGCTGAGGTGGCCGCGATGGAGCGTAAAGGCACCGTCGGGCGGTGTGTCGGCGACCTGGAAGCGGAAGGCGTCGCCGAGGAGTTCGCCCATGTCACCCACTTGCCCCCCCATTTCGCCGTAGAAGGGGGTTTTATCCAGCACGATGGTAATTGGGTGCTCGCTGTCCAGTTCGTCGATCTTCTCGCAGAGCTGTTCGCTGGCGATTATACCCACCACCTTGGCGTCGTCCACTTGGGTGGTTTCGTAGCCGAGGAACTTGCTTCCGTGCATTGCCTTCTTGAGCGCTTCGAGCGGGCCGGACTTGAACAGTTCCACTTTCACTTCACTCTTGAAGCGAATCCGCGACGCGACAACATGTTCCCCCATCTCGCGGCGGTAGCCGGCCCAATCGAAGGTAAGATTGTGTTCGGCGGCCATGGTTTCAAACAACTCGGGCGGGAAGCCGTGTGTGGTGTACATTTCAGCCGCTTCGGCCCCGGTGACCATTCCCCGGCCGTCTTTTTTCATCTGCTGGAATACCCGCTCGATCCGGTCCAGGCCGGCGTCGATGGTTGCCAGGAAGTTGCTTTCCTCGGTTTCGATGACTTTGGCCACGCGCTGGACCGTTTCGGCCAGTCCGGGATAGGGATTGCCCATCAGTTCGGCCACTATCGGGACGAGTTTGTGCAGAAAGGGGTCGCTCGCGCCGATCTGGTGTCCGTCGAGAACCGCCCGGCGGAGCAGCCTTTTGATGACGTATTTCTCCTTGTTTGGGCCAGGATAGACGTTCTCGTGTATTGCGAAGGTGCATGCGCGGACGTGGTCGGCGATGCGTCGCAGCCGGCGGCCGTTTTCGCTTTCCGGCTCGTAAGCGATTTTGCAGACGTCGCCGGCCGCTTCCAGCAGCGGTCGGAGGATGTCGATATGGTAGTTCGTCTCGACACCCTGCAACACGGCGGCGGTCCGTGCCAGGCCCATCCCGGTGTCGATGTTCTTGCTGGGCAGCGGTCTGAGGTTGTCGGGCGGATCGCCAACCCGATTGAATTGGGTGAACACGAGGTTCCAGATTTCCACCTCGCCGCTGTCGGTGTGGTAGTAGATTTCACTGCACGGCCCGCAGACGCCGTCGGGCCCCTGGCTGGGTGCATTGACCGGCCAGAAATTCTCGTCCTCGCCGATCCGCTGGAGCCGGTCCGGCGGCAGCTTGATGTCACGGAGCCAGATTTCGGCCGCTTCGTCGTCGTCCAGGTAGATGGTGCCCGAAAGCCGGTCGGGGTCCAGACCCAGCCATTTCTTGCCGGTGAGGAACTCCCAGGCCCAGTTGATGGCATCCCGCTTGAAGTAGTCGCCAAAGCTGAAGTTCCCCAGCATCTCGAAGAACGTATGGTGGTATGCCGTGCGGCCCACGTTGTCGATATCGCCCGTTCGCAGGCATTTTTGGCAGGTGACGGCTCGGGTGAACTCCAGCTTGCAGCGGCCGAGGAAGTGGTCCTTGAACTGGTTCATGCCGGCCGGGGTAAACAATACCGAGGGGTCCCAGCGGGGCACCAGCACGTCGCTTGGCCGGCGCACGCACCCCTTGGTCTCGAAGAAAGCCAGGTATTTTTCGCGAAGTTCGTCGGTTTTCATGGTGATAGCCGTGTCGGGGTAGGTTCCCTCTCCCTTTGGGAGAGGGTTAGGGTGAGGGTTTTCGGATTCACTGGGTTTCGCAACATCCTCACCCCGACCCTCTCCCAAAGGGAGAAGGAGGCGGACCGAATCTCTTATGATATCGGTCGACGGCATCCGTGAAAAGCCGACAAATCCCCAGCCACGGCCAGTTGGGGACTGGTCCATTTTTCGGCCAGAAGACGTTTTTTTGGGTAAACCGCTGGCCGAAAACATGGACCTGTCCCCTTCCGTGGTGCTGGGAGTGGGCAAGAAATCGCGTGTACAACCAATAAGCGCGACCACCGGTCGCGGCGTTATAGCCCGGCGATCGCCGGGAGCATAGCGACGATGCTGTACCGCTGCTGGTTGAGCACGGCCAGGCCGGCTATCGCGTTGGAGGCCAGTGCTTGGTTCTTGACCAACAGCACGTATTCCTCAGCCTCGTCGTAGCCGTCGGTCGTGACGATCGCGGCTTGCAGGTCCTCCTCGAGATCGGCCAGAATGCTGGAAGCGGAACTGATCGATGCGTTGTAGAAGCCATCCACGCTTCCCTCGACCCGGGTCAACTTGGCCAGGGCCTCGTCGACTATGCGGATGGCCTGCGCGGTGTTCTGGTTCAGCCCCGAGACCGTGCCGCCCGATACGATCTGATCGAGCGAGCCGCTGGTTCCGCCCAGCAGCGCGGCGTGCAAGGCGGGTATCGAGAGCGAGGCGCGGTGGTCCAGGCTGGTCGAGAGGGCGAAAGTCAGCGCGTCGCCGGTCACGGTCATCGTGTCGAAGGCGCCGCTGAACCCTTCGACGAACTCGATCTCGTAGTGGACGCCGTTGGAGTTGACCGTGACGCGGTTGCCGTCCACGTTGCTGCTCTGGACGGCCTGGCCGTTGATCTGGACTTCGGCATCGGTGCCGTCGGCCGTTCCGTCGCCGTTGCCTCCGGTGACGGCGAACGTGCCGTCGGTTACTTCGACGGCGATCTCGACGTCCGAGCCGCACTCGACGCTTGAGAGCGTGAGTTCGTTTCCGTCGACCGAGGCGGTCACACCCGTGGCGTAGCTTTGGTTGTTGATCTTGGTGGCCACCGCACTCAGGTCTTCCAAGTTGCCGACGCTAATCTCGGCGCTTCCCAACTCGCCGGTGACGGTAAAGACGGCGGCGGCGGTTGTCTTTCCGCCACTGCCGGTGTAGACCAGTTGGGCCTGGGTGGCGGCGGCGGTCACGCTGCCGGAGATGATCATGCTCGAGCCCCGGATCGAGTGGACCCTCACCTCGGCAACCTGGCTGGAGTCCCGGCCGGAGACGTGGTAGTCGGCCGATCCGTCCAACACGCGCCGGCCGTCGATGTCCGTTCCGACCAAGGTGTTGATCTGGCTGACGGCCGCATCGATGGCGGTTTGAGCCGCCGCCCGTTCGGCCTCGCTGAGCCCCTGGTCGACGTCCGTGAGCAGTTCGGTTCGGATGGTGTCGAGTTGCGTACGGATTTCGCCCAGTGCCGTTTGGGTCTGGGTAACCAAGCTGGAGGCGGCCGTTACGTTCGAGGCGGTGGCGGTCGCCGTGCTCAATTGGCTTTGGAGTTGCGCCAACGCGACGAAGGTGGCAGGGTCGTCGGCGGGCGAGTTGATCTTCTGGCCCGTGGCCATGCGCAGCGTGTTGAGCGTAGCCGCGGCGTTGGCCTCGGACAATCGATTTAACAGCGTGCGTTCCATGCCCGACAGCGAGGCTCCAATTCGATACATGGCTTTTACCAGGTGTCAGGGATCAGGGGTCAGGGGGTCAGGGATCAGGAGTTGTAACACAATAACTTGATCAATTGGGTGGCCCGGACCCCCGCCCAGCGGCCGGGGGGGGGGGCCCGCAAAACACCCCC
>JAUWJC010000468.1 GCA_030607895.1 Pirellulales bacterium | reverse complement strand
CCGGTAGCACTGGGCGTCGGCGATGTCCGCGGCCATCAGCCGCGATTCGAGTGCGCTCTCCTCGCCCCCGCCGCGGCCTCCCTTGCGGGCCCGCTGGGGCAGTTTCAGCAGCAGCAGCCGGCAGGCGGTGATGAACGCGCTGGCCTTGGCCGGCGAACCGTCCTCGGCATAAGAGGCGTTGTCGGCGTAGGAAGCCTTGATGTCGGCCAGCGTGCTGGCCGAGTTGAGCGTGGACATTCAGACGAGCTTAATCCCGCGCGCGGCCAATTATAGATAAATTCGCGCCGGATTCTTCGGATCGTTCGGAAGCCCGCCCTACCGTCCGAGGGAGGCTATTTCGCGCGAAATACAGGTTTCCGCTTTGGGTTCCGGCCGGTGAACTGCCGCCAACGCTCGACGATCACGTCGCAGTAGAGCGGGTCGAGTTCCATCAGGAATGCTAGTCCACTCCGATCTGTTCGAGCAGCCAGCGGACGGCGTCGGCCGCGGTTATGGCCCGCCGGCCGTTGGCCAGGCAGACGTTCTGGGCGTCCAGAGCAAGACTCAGGCGGCGTAGCGCCACGCCCTGACGCCGCGTCATGCGGACGTCGACGTGGCAACTGATGTAACAGTCGGTCAAGTCGGTGGCGGCCTGCGGGACGACGATTTCCACGGTCGGCAACAGGCGGGGAGCGGCCGGCGGCGATGCGGGAACATCCTCAATCGGCTCGTTCTCCGCGTCGACGGCCAACTCGCAGGCGGCCTCGGCCGGCGGGGCGGGGGGGGTTTGTTCGTTGTCGGGTTCCGGTTCAGCGGGTGGAGCGTGTATCGCCAGCCAGCCCATCGGATCATCTTGGTTGCGAGCGAGACGAATCAATTCCTCGATAGAATTACCGCCCACATCGGGCTTGATGCCCAGTCGTTGGGCCTCGGTGCGGAGTTCCTTCAAGGTCGGCTTCGTTTGCATGGACATGCTGGTCCCTTTCGTTTATTCTCGATCGGTCAGTAGATACGGCCGGCCGTCCGGCCCGAGGAATGGCCGCTCGGCCGGTGGAGCTTTTTGTACCGCTGGAGGCTCGGCGCTCTTAATGAGCCGCGCCCCGAGAAGGTGGAACGCGCACAGCAAGTTGCTGCCGTTGTCGAGCAGGTGGTTGTCGCGTTTTTCCTTATGCCATCGCAATTCCGAACCGACCCCGGGCGTGAATGTTTCGATCGGCCGCTCGGCCACGTAATGCTTGGCGACGGTAACGTGCTCGTTCGGATCGTTGGAATGGTAGAACTCGACCGCACCGTCCGTCCCCGCCGGCGTGCGGAGTCCGTCGAAGAGCTGAGTCTTCCAATGGTCGGTATTGAAATCGACGCGAAAGAGCCGTTCGCTCGGCACCCAAACAACGTGGTACTCCTCGCCGATCAGCTTGACCTCCGTGCCGGTCTTGGCGGGTTTTCGATAGGTGCGAAAGCGGCGAAACAACTGACTGAGGCCGTAACCGATCGCCGGACGGAATCTGGTTCCCGATTCCTTCTGCCGGCAGAACTCATAGATTACTTCGCCCATCCAGCCGGCGTCGACGAACACCGCTTGCGGCACTCGAATCTCGCCGTCGGGCAGTCGCCAACCCTCCAAAATCACGTCGTCGCGAAATTGTTCCAGGGCCAACAGCAGGGCGCGTTTGACTTCCATGTCGCGGCTCGGCACCTCGAACGTGCCGTATTCGGCAATATGCCGCCGGCAACCCTTTCGGCTCGATCCCAGCGTCCAATAACAAACCCGCTTGCCAATGTCGATCGCCATTGCGAGTTGCTCGGTGTCTTCCGGCACGATCCCCTTGGTATAGCGGCGGTCGGCGAACCGGCGACGAACTGTGTGGAAATCCAACGGCGTGGCGTCGAAGTCGGGCGACTCCCAGGGGATCGCCCAATAGAATTGGCATAACTCCTTTTCCAGGGCCTCCTCGCCGGACGTGGCGTGTTTGGCGGTCCACTCCTTGGCCGCGACCTCGCCGGCCGTCCAGAAGAGGTTATTGAAGGCGTTCCAACGGAATCCGAGCGTGTCGGTTCGGGGCGGATCGCCGACAATGTTCCCGTCGGCGTCGATCGTCTGGCCGCGGTGGACCAGCTTGGCGCGGCGGTTCATCTCGACCCGCTCGGCATCGGTCAACCGCTCGCCGCAGGCCGGGCAGGCGAAGTAAGCACTCTCGCGAGCCGCGATCGCGGAGTCGGCGGACTGCCATCCGACCAGGTGTTCGCGCTCGGGAGTCACCCAGTCTTTGCAATGTGGACAGGGGCAGGCGATGCGGCTGGCCGTGCCGGCCTGGTATTCCGTCCAAATGCGGCCTTGGGCAACTGAAACCGTGCATTCGAGATGGCACCGCCGCAACGATTCCGGGAAAGAATCGGTCCGGGCCTCGATCTGGCGGACGGGATCGGTCTCGCGGCTCGTCTCGCCGGCGACGTCCATCTTGTCCACTTCCGTCCCGACAACGCATCGGGCGGTGTAGGAGCTGCGGTTTTCGTCGCCGCCGCCGGCCGACATGAACTTCAGCACGCCGCCATTGGTGAATCGTATCTCCTCGGTCCAGCCACCCCGGCTGCCGGTGCCGTCCTTCGGCAGAAAATGCCGGTAGCGCGAAGCCATGATCGCCGGAAGTATTTCGTCCTTAAACTTGTCGCGATTGATTTTTTGGGTGGGCGAAAAAACGATAACCGTCTCGCGGCACTCAAACGCATAATAGAGCGTTGGCAAAACGAAGGCGATCGTCGATTTGCCCGACTGCACGCAGCCCAGAACGGCCGAGCGGCGCCACTTGCCGCTGTCCAGTTCTTGGACCAGCAACCGCGCGAAGGGTTGCGTGTCCCAATTGATGAGCGTCCCTTTGGCCATGCCCTTGGGAATGACGAACTCGGCGGCGGCGAACTCCGCCATCGACCGCAGACGCGGGGTTCTGGCCTGTTGAAAGAGCCAGTGAAACTCAGCCCCAGCCGCCGTTGTCGAGTTCAGTATTGTCGCCATCAGCAGCCAGCAGGCGGTCGATTTCACGATTGCAATTGTCCAACGCATCGTTGATGATTTTTTGGGCTTGGGGGCCGAACTGTCTCAGCAGGGCCTCGCCGGCCACGCGGAGAATCCCGCCGATCCGGCTATGGCCGTCGTGGATGATTCTCCGCTGGATCCACAGCCCTTGTTCCCGTTCGAGCTGCAACTCGAGCTTTCGACACTCGAACTGCCGTTTTTTTTCCAACGCCGGACTCGCCACGCCGGCCAAGGCCGGATCATCGTCGTCGGCCCCGGCAAGCTTCCTCGCGTTTTCGGCGAGGAAATCGTGCAGTGCCTTGACGAATACCGGCAGGTCGAGCGTCGCGCCGCCGACCGGCAGGCCGTACCGCTGGGCCTGCTCGTTAATTACCTTGGCTTGCCGGCCGGACCATTCCCTCCATTCCTTTTTCCGGATCGAGCGAAAATGTTCCTGCCGTTGTTCCTCGTCGCGTTGCTTCTCGAATCGTCGCAACGCGGCGAGCTCCTCTCGCGAGGGTTTCTCGCCGCTCCGCTGTTTTTCGAGCGCGGCCATCGCCAACCGCTTGTCGGATTGCCGCGATTTACCCATTTCCCGGATGGTTTGCAACAGTTACTTACCCGGATGTTGAGGTCATCCGTACAAAAAAACCCACCGATCTCCGGGCGGAGCCCCCCACGGCTACCCTTCGAGAAAGAACCTAAGCACGGGGGGGGGCTACGGCGTCTGGGGGCTTTGGGGTTTGGCTTGG
>JAUWJC010000218.1 GCA_030607895.1 Pirellulales bacterium | reverse complement strand
GTGAGCCAGCGACGCGGGTTCAGGTTCCAGTGCTTCAGTGTCGCGAGGATGGAAAACATGGCCGCCGCCAGCGAGACGCTCCACAGCGACCCCGAGCCGTAGTAGTTCTTTCGGCCCATGGACGGTCCGCGGACCGTTCGCTCCGAGGCGTTGTTGTCCATCGGAATCTTTGGGTCGTCGACAAAGACCGTCAGGCCCGACCAGTGCGTTTGGAGGCTTTCTAGCGCTTTGCGGCAAGGCTCGCGGAGATTCTTGTCGGCCAGTTCATCAACCGCTTGTTGCTGCATGGCGGCAACCGCTTCCCGCAAGGCCGCATCGTGTTCTTGAAACTCGGACGAGTTGGGATCGTGCTTCAGCCGCTGGCGATTGAGGTGGTAGATCTCTCGAATCCGCCGAAGCCACGATAGGGCCCAATCGGCAAGCTCCGGCCAGCCCTTGCCCACCTCGACAAAATCACGTCGCACATGGGCCCAACAGAAGACCAAAATCACCACGCCCAACTTTACTTGAACCATCGCCTTGTAGGCCGAATAACGATCGACCATCAAGAAGGCCCGAACATCTTGCGGGTAGTGTTCCTCGGGGATTTCGTGGCTGCGCGTCGGTGCGATACGAAACACGACCGTGTCTTCGCCCAGAAACGCCCACAGCCACCAGCGATACCCATTTTTGCCTTCCCACTCGACGAATACCGGCCAACGGGTCTCGTCCGCCTGGCGATACGTCGACCGGGCGTTCCGCTCCAGCAACGCCCCGTAGATGGGCTCCAACAGCGGCACCAGACGCTTCAAACCCCCTGTCACCGTGCCCGGCGGCAAATCCAAGTCGTACCGCTTCAACTCGTCGATCAAGTTGCCCGTGGCGCGATGCGACCCGAACTTGCTCAACAGCACATGCACCCACACCGAAATCCCATAACGGCCTTTGGAGATCAGCTTGGGCACCGCCGGAGCCGTGATCGTGCAGGGAACGCCCGGACAATCACAGGTGCATCGATAACGCTTGCGACGAATACGACGATAAGCCCGAACGTCGATCTCGATGACCTCCGAATCTTCCGTCTCGGTCATCTCTTCCCGCGGCTTGCCGCACTTCGGGCATACGCACGCCTCGGCCGGCAACGGGACCGTCTCTTCGACCACGGGCAAGTGGGAATAATCGCGTCGCGACGTACCCGGCTGGTTGGGCTGATGCCCTCGTTGCCGCTTGGATTCTTGGGATGTCTCTTGCGGGTCGTCCAGATGATTGGATCGATCCTTGGGCTTGGTTTTCTCCGTCCGGCGACCGAAGAGCTTGTCCTTCAGCTTTCGGTTCTCTGCTCGCAACAGGTCAACCTCTCGTTCGAGCTTCCGGTTTTTCTCGACGGCCCGGGCGTGCATGCTCTTCCAATAGCCAACCTGCTGCCGCAAAGACGCCACTTCGTCGCGTAGCATGGCCAGTTCATTGCGCAAATCGGCCACCAAGGCGGACAATTCCGTCTCTCGGTCCGATCGGCTGCCGCTTTGCGGCTGTTCAGCAAGCGTGGCTTCCATGCTCGCCACGATTTACACGAATCCGCCTCCCACCGCCAGATCAAATTGCCACGATTCCACCCTCCCCAGACGGGTTCGGCGAATGTTTACTTTCTCGATTGACTGGGGTGGCTCGTTTTGGCCGCCAAAATGGTACCAGCCGGAACCTCGCGCGACACAACTAGGTACATGTACACCTGAGCATCATTTTCTTCATTGAATTAAGGGGCCGCGGAAATCGGCGATGAACCAAAATTCGGCAGAATAATTGAGTCGACCGGGGAGACAATCGTCTCGGGGAAAGTAATCGCAAAAACGTTCGCGATGTTCGTCGAGGTCGAACATGCGGGCACCAAACTAGATGCGTTTCAATTGGCAACGGTTGCTCTACAAGCGTGGGAATCGTTCATGGGACCGGAACACGGGGTCAACTCTTGACACTTGACAATCCGTCGTGCCATCGTCATCGTGCTTGCATAACGAAAGCAAAGTGTCAATTGTCAAGAGTTGACGCCGTATCCGGTGCTACGGCGGCGGCAGAATTAGAAGTTATGTTGCTCAATCGCGACGCCAACATGAGGCGCAAGTGCCAAGACCACCTATCTAGTCTAGCCACTTGCACCGGGATGTTCGACCGATGAATTCCCATCGCTTGCCCGTCACCCACTACCGCCTGAAAACATCGCTGATTGGCATTCGGACGCTCGACATCAATTTCCGTTACTGACACTTCCATTTGAGGATCTCCTGACAATGAGTGATTTCACTTCGGTAAAACTAACCCTCAGCAAAGACGATCAAATCGAGACTTCGATTTCCGGCTTCAAGGGGAATGAAACCACTGCCTATTTGCTCTCGGAATCACAATTCGCTGAATTTGATCGCGCGCTTCACTCATTCGCCGACGAAGAATACACCGCTGTTACGCAATTCATCAAACTGACTCCAGAGGAACCATCAAAAATCATACTCGCACCTGATGGGGGCACATGGCATGTCGTATTCGTCAACTGCGAAGCGTATTTTGTCCGTGCCCGAAAAATCGCAACATAACAAAACGCTGGACCGGAGCCGCCGATCCGGTCGGAATAGTATCGTGACGCTGACTGCGGCGGCCCGGTCAGCTCGGGTGTTATGCCGCTTAGCCGAGGCTTTCTCAAATGCAGACGCGAATGCAACATGCCACCGTCGTCGTCACCATCCTGCTTGCGGCACGCGTGGCCTCTGCACAATTCCACGACATTCCAGAGCATGGTTTCCGCGTGAACCTTCCACTGGGCTGGCAGCGCATAGAAGCACTGAGCGGCAATACAATCCTCGAGCTGGCACGTACCGATACCCCCGGCAAAGAAGCTCGCATCGTTATTGTCACATTTCTCGCGGACGAGGGGGTTGATCTCTCCAGAATCTGCCGCGATGACCATATTCGCGCTCTCGAAAGTGGTTCGATACTCGGTGAAAAAGTATCCGTTCTCAATGTAGGCCGTACCCAAGTCACTGGCATTCATGCCCTGTGGGGCAAGACTCACCGCAACCTTCCGTCACGGGGTTCTACGTACGAATACACCTACGAATTCTTTCGGGAATACAGAGGCGTACGCAAGGGATTTACGATTCGGCTTACCTCATATGGTGACCAAAACTGGTTTCAATCCAATTCTGTGGCATTCGATGCGTTCATCCAATCAATCCGCTTCAACCAACGACCTCGCCTGCAAAGGCCAACCGCACCACAAGCCCAGTGGCAAACTGATCCTATCCCGATTCGCACCCAACCACCCCAGCCACCCCGTAAACCCGTGCAAATGAAGATTACCGAAGGTGATCCTTTTTGACTTGCATTACTGAAAGGGTTTGGCAAGGCGTTCCTGTTGATACTCTTGGCCACTATCGCGGTTGGGATCGGAAAATGGGTATACTCAAAGCATATAGTGTCGCAGAATCCGAAGGTTGACAACGATCCGAACGCGTGATAATAAGGGGATGCACCGGAACGGGCTCGTTGTTCGCTTTTTCAGACTTGTTTCCTTCGTTCACGGTTTTTGGTTTTTCAACGTTTACTCGTGGTGGTCCGCCAGCCCAGTGAACTCAGTCCTGGTTGTTGTTTGTTTGCGCGTGGGTCTCGCGTTGCTCGACCCACCCTACACCTACCATGTCCGTGACACGATGGAGCCTCGAAACGCCCAAAGCACCCGGCAAAGCCAGTGGCACCCGGCGCGGCTACTCGGCACGCACGTCATAGGCGTAGAGGAAATCGGCGTGGCGGATGTAAAGCCGTCCGCCGCAGATGACCGGGTGTGCCCAGCTTGGGCCCTTGCCGCCTTGGGGAAGACGGAATTGGCTGACCACTTCGTGACCGCCGGGACCCGGCTTGACCAGGCCCATCCGCGAGCGCTCGCTTAGCGTGTAGAGCATCCCGTCGGCGTAAGTCACGCTGCCGCAGCCGACGCCTCGCTCGGCGTACATTTTGCGGCCGGTCTTCCAGTCGAGGCAGACCCACTTGCGGTTGTTGCTCGAGTGGCAGGCACCGTACACATAGCCGTCCAACAGGATCGCGCCGCCGTGCTGGACGTCCAGCTCCTTGGTCTGCCACAGCTCTTAGAGCTTGGCCTTGTCGCCTCGGACGTGGACGGCGAACTTCACCGTACCGGTTCGGTGGGCGGTACTGATGAGCGTTTGCCCGTCGTGGAAGATGGGCGAAAAAACGGTCTCTTCCCAAGGCACCACGCGCTTGAAACGCCAGAGCAGTTCACCGGTGTCGGCATTCACGCCGATAAAGGCGTGGGACATCAACGTGAGGATCATCCGCAGTCCCCGGTACTCGGCCAGCACGGGCGAGGCGTATCCGGCCAGATCGCCCGTGCTCGGCGTAGTCCAAACGACTCGGCCCGTGAGCTTGTCCAACGCCACGACGCTTGCCTTCGGGCCGCCGGGGCAACAGATCACCCGCTCGCCGTCGATCAAGAGCGACTCGGGCAGTGCCCAGCGGATATTCTTGGCCTGGAACTTATCGAGGATGTTGAGTGTCCAGATTTTCTTGCCCGTCTTCGGGTCCATGCGGGTCACGGCACCCAAGGGGCTTTTGTGGGAGAGCCGGGCGCCGTCGATGGTTGGCGTAGCGCGGCTGCCGGGATGCGACCCGGTCCACGCGCCGCCGTTTTCCGTTTGCCAAACGATTTTGCCGTCCATGTCCAGCGCGCTAACGACCGTCTTCTCGTCGATATTGCCGGAGGTGTAAATCATTCCCCGGGCAATCGCCACGGTGGAGAATCCGAACCCGATACCCTCGGCGGTCCAGAGCAGCTTGGGGCCATCCTCCGGCCACCTGGCCAGCAGCCCGGTCTCGGTCGACATGTTGTCCCGACCGGGCCCGTGAAACTGTGGCCAGAAAGGGGTCTCCTCGGCCAACAGCAGGCCGCCGACGTTAAGGGCAAGACAGCAGACAACCAAGACTATCGGCTTTGCCAGCTTCCGCGTGATGAACACGGGCGTTGCTCCTCGATGCCGGTGCTATTGGTGTGATTCGCCCGGCCCGCTATTCAGAGCACTTTGGTGAAGCCGGGCATGGCGACGGGGTACTTGCCGTTGGCGTCGGGCATCACCGGGGCTTTTGACTCCCAGGTGCATTTGTCCAGGCCGGGGGCCAGTTCGGCGTTCGAGGCAAGTGCGTCGGCCCAGGTGATCTCCTTACCCGACTCGGCCGCCATGCGACCGAGAATGCCCGTCATGGCGGCATAGGCGCAGCGCTCCGTCTCGTTGTAGGGTTTGTCCTGGCGGATCGCGTCGAACAGCAAGTCGTGCTCGACCTGGTACTGATTGCACGGCGGGCCCTTGTACTCCCAGATCATATTCTCGGGCGTCTGCTTGTGGCTCTTGTAGATGCGGGGTTCTTTGATCCCTTCGCCCAAAACGGCACTGCCGGTGGCGCCGTGAATTACGTCGCCGAAGAAGCCCCAGCAGTTGGCCATGTGCCGGCCTTGGGCAAACAGCCGGGTGCCGTCGGCAAAGGTGTATTCCACCGCGTAATGGTCGAACAACTGGTCGGGCTTGTCGCGGACCTGACGGCCTCCCTGGCCCTGAGCGGAGACGGGCCCGGCGTCCTTCACCCAGCAGCAGACGTCGAGGTTGTGGATCAGCCAGTCCAGGAGAAAGCTGCCGTTGACCCAAGTGAAGCAACTGTAGTTCTGGATCTGGTGGGCCAACTCACTCATGTCGGGCTTTTTGGGTTTCAACCCGATCGGGCCGTGTTCGCGGTAGGCCCAACAGGTGATGACATTGCCAATGGCCCCTTTATGTATCCGGTCAATCGTCTCTTCCAACGGCTTGTAATGTCGAGACATCAATCCGCCGGCGATTTTGAGGTTTTTCTTCTTGGCCGCCTCGCCCGCCTTGAGCACTCGGCGGATGCCCGGCGCGTCGACGGCAAATGATTTCTCCATGAACACATGGCAGCCCTTCTCGACGGCGTACTCGAGGTGGATAGGCCGGAAGCACGGCGGCGTGCCGAGCACCACCACGCCGCCCGGCGCCACCACGTCGATGGCCTTCTTGAAGGCGTCCAGGCCGAGGAAGCGGCGCTCCGGCGGCACGTCAACCTGCTCCTTGCGGTTCTTGCTGATGTTCTTGAAGCTACCATCCAGGCGGTGGGTAAACACATCGGCCATGGCGCGGAGTTTGGTTGGACCCTTGGTGGCGAGGGCCTGCATTGCGGCCCCGGTCCCGCGTCCGCCGCAGCCGACCAGCGCAACCTTGATTGTATTGTCCTCGGCCGCATGGCACCGGGAGGCCAGCGAACCGGCCAGCGCCCCGCCGGCCAAAACACCGCCGGAGCACTTTAGGAACTCACGGCGCGAGGGAGATTTGGCACAACTGTCTTGAGCGTTCATGGCACAGTCCTTCTCTTTGTCAGATCATCAATGTGTTTACAGAACGAGAACCCGACAGAAGGCCAGGCTTTGTCGGAAAACGGTTCGTGGGTGTGTCATGCATTATTATGACTCTTCCATTTTTGGGTGCAAGGGTGCAAGGGCATTTTTGGGTACAAGGGCGAGACGCCGGGTTTATCCTAATACCGTTGAAATAGCCTGCCCAAAATCCGTGACGGCCGGGAATTCTCCATGTACGTCCGCCGGCAAGTGCCGTTTTCCCGAGGTTTTGTGAATTGTTGGGCATTTGGACGTATGCTTCACCCGCCCAATAATTCCCGCCGGCCGTCACGTGCGGTTGCAAGTTGTTATGCACCGTCAACTTACAGCGTCGGGTCATGGCGATCCTACCTTGCCGAAACTCTTGTCAAGAGGAATTTCCTTGCGTCATCCGCCGCCGTAACTCTTCACGCCACAACGAGTTCCAAACGCCCGAATTGTTGGCCGTTTTAGCCGCCCCAAAATCCAACAAAAGGTCTCACGCGAAGTCGCTGGAACGCATTTCTCACGAACGAATCCACCACAGAGGACACAGAGAGCACAGAGGGAAGGACTTACAGGCTGCCGTATTCCACACGGTTGTCGGTCAGAT
>JAUWJC010000475.1 GCA_030607895.1 Pirellulales bacterium | reverse complement strand
TGCATCACGACACTGCTTGCGGGACACTTGTCTAATTCGGAAAGCCCGCAAGCAGTGCCTGCCCAACTCAAATGGCTTGTTTTCTCCGGGCAAGCAGTGGCACACCGCCGCGTTTCTAGCGTTTTGCCCCCAAGAACGGAAGAACCAGAATTGGTCATTGCAAATTGAGAATCACAAATTCCCGGAGACTACGAGCCTTTACACTTGTTGAGTTGCTCGTGGTCATCACCATTATCGGCATTCTGATTGCACTGCTGTTGCCGGCGGTGCAATCGGCTCGGGAGGCAGCCCGGCGGGTGCAGTGCGCGAACAACCTAAAGCAGATTGCCCTGGCCGTGCACAATTTCGCCACCGCGCAGGGTACTTTTCCTATCAACCGGTACGGCGATTACGGACATCATGCGGTCTGGGGGGGACCGTACGAAGACTCCAGATCGTGGAGTTGGCTGGCCGCCATCCTGCCGTACCTCGAGCAGCAGCCCGTCTACCAGCAGGGCGATATTCCCGACAGCACCTTGGCCTCGAGCGGCGTGGTGGACACGTCGATCGCGGCCTTCCACTGCCCCAGCGACGTGATGGGTGGGCTTGGGGCCCAGCGTGAAACCTCACGCTACATGCGAGACATCGTGGTCGGCCTGACCAACTACAAGGGGGTCCAAGGCTCGAACTTCTGCTGGGGCGACTGGATCAATTCCGGGCCACATGGGAAGTGTGAGCCGTGGTTCAAGGGCAACGGGATATTTTACCCCATGGATTGGCAACGGCAGAAGAGCTTCGCGGCCATTCGCGACGGCGCCAGCAACACCTCGATGATCGGCGAGGACGTTTGGAACGAGACCCGATCGACTTGCAGCAATCCCTGCTTCGGCCTGGGTTTTTCGTGGGCCCATTCCACGGAGTCGAACGCCACCGCCGCGATCCCTCCCAACGCCCGGCGACCTGACGGCACGGAATACCCGGAAGATGATTGGACCGGCCACAACGGGTTTAGGAGCCGGCACCCAGGCGGCGTGCAGTTCGCCTACGCGGACGGATCGGTCCACTTCATCTCCGATAGTATCGAGTTGGGAGTGTACCGTGCGCTGGCGACCATCAGCGGGGGCGAACCGCCGGTCACCATCAGATAAGAGGTGCTTGAATGTCTTGATCCTCGTGTTCACACCTGCCGCATACTTTCGACCAGGGCCCGGGGAGAGGTGATCTCCGCGTCGGACTATTGAGAGTGTTTCCTGCCACAGCTTCCCCACCACACTTGGCGACCTGACGGGCTTCGACGTGGAAAAGTCGCTTCACCACGACTGCATCGAGAAGCTCGCCGCCCATCCGCTCAACGGCCGGTTTGCCGGGCGGGTGCGCAACTGCCGCCAGTCGTTCTACAAGGGGCCGGCCGCGGTGCTGAAGAAGACGGACCCCAAGAGTGAAACGCTGGCCGGGTTGGTTGACTATGCCGATCAGGAAGTCGCACCATGCACGATGGGCGTGTTCGAGAACCGGCTCGGCGGCAGGGTCTGCGTGGCCGGATACTTTCCCTGGACATTCTTGCACAATCTGTCCAAGTCCGCACAGGTGAAGTCCGTCCTGCGGTGGCTTTCCAAAGACAGCCTGCCGGCATACGTGGCTTCGTACCACAAGATCAATCTTTGGGTGAGCGAACCGGAGGGCGGCAAGTTCGCCCTCGCGCTAACGAATTCCTCCTTCGATTCCGCCGAGAACGTCACACTGATGCTGCTGACCGACAAGGACGAGATTCGCGTGTTCGACATGCGGTGCGCCGAGACGGTGGTCCCTGCCGGCGCTACCGACGGCCCGTACCGGAAGTTCGTCCTTCCGCCGATCGGCCCATGGCAGATGCGACTGGTGGTCGGACAACGTTGACCAATCGCCGCTCTCGCTCTCCGGATTTCGGAGACTGAGTGCGGCAAACGAGAGTGGCTTTCCAGCAGGCGCGGAGATGATCGAAGTCACCACGCAGAAGACACCGGCTGGCTGATGCACGTCGCCCCCCCCCACTGGAGCGATCCAATCGCCATCTCGGAAATTTTTCATCGGCGGTTGTTTTGGGGGTTGACACAGCGATTTACCCTGTCATAATCGGGGTTGGAATGTAAAGTATCTTTTCAGGACACAATGTATGCCAATGGTTGGTTAGATGGCAACGACCCTAAATCAACACGCTTACGAGTATATCCGTCACGCCTTGGAGTCCGGCGGCTTGACGGCGGGCAGCCGGGTTTCGGCCACGGCGCTGGCCGGGGAGATCGGTATCAGCAAGACGCCGGTCCGCGAGGCGATCAACCGGCTCACGACCGAGGGACTGCTCCTGCGAGTTCCCCAGAAGGGCGCGTTCGTCAAGGTGGCAGATCGGCAGGAGTTGGTCGACCTGATCGAGCTGCGAGCGCTTCTGGAGTGCAACGCGGCCGCCCAGGCCGCTCGCCGCATCCGCCCGGCGGAACTCGACGAGTTGGAGGGCCACGTGAGCAACCTGCGTCGCTGGATCGACGAACACTTACGCTACGTGAGTCAAGGTGGTCCCATTGTGCCGCGATTCAATCCGAAGATGCCCAACCTGGCGTTTCACATGACGATCTTGCGAGCGGCCGGCAACCGGCAGGTGATACAAATCATCGAGCAGACGGAGGTGATGACGCGGATGTTCGGCCACCGCACCGACGCCCCGTCGGCCCGGGAAGACCGGGTCGGGTCGGCCGAGGCGAACTACAAGGTGCACGAGGACGTGTACGAGGCGATCCGGCGGCGCGACGCCGACGGGGCTTGGCAGGCCATGGCCGCGCACATGGACCGCGCCCGAAAAAACATCCTCGCCCGCTTCGATTGGCTCCACGCCCCGCACGAGCCGGACGAGGCGTTGGAAAGGGATTTCCCGGAGTCGGTGCGGGAATTGATCCGCAAAGAAGTCCAGCGAATCGAGACGCGGAAGTCGACCGAAGCGGAGGAGAAATAGGAAATAGTCGTGCCGGTCGTTTTGTGTTTCCAACATGCAACGAAAACCCGTTTTCAACCCAAGGGAGAGCAGTTATTACTACTATCCTTTCGGCAGCACACACGCCGGGGCCTTTAACGTGGTTCTCTGCGACGGGTCGGTCTGCGGCATCAGCTACACCATCGATCCCGAGACACACCGCCGGTTGGGTAACCGCAAAGACGGCCAGCCGATCGACACCACCCAATTTTGACCCCACGCCCTCGGGCCGGCAACGAGCCCGCCCCAACTGCCCCCAAATAGAGCTGCCGCCATTGGCGACGGATACCACGCGACCAGAACTCCCGCGACCACTGGTTGCGGATTTACACCCTTTGCACCAAGTTTGGAAAAGGAGAACGTGCGATGTTATTGAAATGGCGAATTCTGTTGGTTGCGTTGATGATTGCAATACCGGCGGTTGCCCGAGCGGTAACCGTAACACCCGAAGAGATGGCTACGGCACGTGCTTGGGTGGCGGCCAGGTTTGAGAAGCCCGAGCCGCCCTTTTCGTTCACCTACGCCGGCAAGCCGTCGGCCGAACTGCTCAAGACTTGGAAGTTGGAACGGGCATCGAAAAAGCTGGATGACCAGCGGACCGAACGCACGCTCACCTACACCGATCCGAAGACGGGGCTCGTGCTGCGCTGCGTGGGCGTCGAGTACGGCGACTTTCCCACCGTCGAATGGACCTTGTACTTCAAGAACACGGGCGACAAGGACACGCCGATCTTAC
>JAUWJC010000198.1 GCA_030607895.1 Pirellulales bacterium | reverse complement strand
TATGCAAGTGACTATTCTTACGGCACAATGGCAGACCCAGTGGCCCACCGAAATCCGCTACCGGGGCGTTCCCGTGCTGCGGCTATCAAACCCGCCACGACGCCGCTGGGGACCCTTCCGAGACATGCAAGCGCTGGCCCACAGGCTCAAACAGAATCGCAACCACTACCACCAGGTCTATGTCTCGATGCTCAAGCACGACGCATACGCGGTGATCGGGGCGGTGAAAGGTCGGGTGCCGGTCGTGCTTCGGGCGGAAGGGACCGGCCACTTGGGCGATTGCCGCTGGCAACTCGAAGCACCTTTCGGGCGGTGGATCCGGCGGCGCTCGATGAAGGCCGACGCACTGGTGGCTCCCAGTCGGGCGATCCAAGAGGAGTTGTTCGCCGCCGGTTATCCGCAATCTCGTGTCCATTTCCTGCCCAACGGTGTCGCCATTCCACCGGCGCGTGAGGCAGACCGCCGAAGCGCCGCCCGGACGGCGCTGGCCGCGGCTCATCCGGCGCTAACCATGCCAGCCTCGGCCCCGCTGGCCGTGTACACCGGCCGCTTGCACGAGGCGAAGGGGCTCGCACATCTGGTGGCCGCTTGGACGGCGGTCGTCACCCAATGGCCAAACGCCCGCTTGTGGCTCGTCGGTGAAGGGCCATACCGAACGGTGCTCGATGAGCAGATCGAGGCTCGCGGTCTTTCCGGCCGGGTAGTATTGGCCGGCGTGTTCGACAACACCGACGAGTTATTGGCCGCCGCCGACCTGTTCGTGTTGCCCTCGCTGGAAGAGGGAATGTCGTTGGCACTTCTGGAAGCCATGGCCGCCGGATTGCCGATTATGGCAACCGACATACCGGGCAACCGTGATCTTGTGGACGACGGCGAGCACGGTCTGTTGGTGCCCACCCGCGACGCCAACGCCCTGGCCACGGCAATCCATCGCCTGTTGCCGCAACCCCGACTGGCCGCCCGGCTGGGGGCCGCCGCCCGAGATCGGGTAATCGCCGATTTCTCTCTCAACCAAACGGTTGCCGAGCACGTATCGCTGTTTGAACGACTAATCAATTCCAATCCGCGGCAGCAGCGCCCGTAGAAAAACGCCAGTGAAGAAAAGAATATTACAGATCATCCCCACGTTGGACCGCTCGGGTGCCGAGAAGCAAATGAGCTTGTTGGCTCGGCGGCTTCCGGCGGACGAGTTCGACGTTCATGTTTGCGCGCTTACTCGCGGCGGTCCTCTGTCGGCCGGACTGCGCGAGGCGGGCGTGCCGGTGACGGTGATCGGCAAGCGATGGCGAATCGATCCGCGCGCCTATTGGCGGCTGAAGCAACTCGTTGGCCGCTTGCGCCCCGACTTGATCCAAACCTGGCTGTTTGCCGCCAATTCCTACGGCCGGGCGGCCGGCATCGCCTGTGGCGTGAAGTGCCTGGTGGCTGGCGAACGGTGCGTCGATCGCTGGAAGGGATGGATCGAGTTGTCCATCGACCGCCGCCTGGCTCGCTACACCACGCGGATTGTCGCCAACAGCCCGGGCGTGCGCGAGTTCTATGTCGGCCACGATCTACCGGCCGAAAAGATCGAAGTGATTCCCAACGGTATTGGCCCGGCCCAACCGAGTGGCACCACGCGGCGGCAATTGCTGACCGAGTTGCACCTGCCGGCGAACAGTCGCCTGATCGGCCTGGTCGGCCGGCTTTGGCGGCAGAAGCGGGTTGAAGACGCCATCTGGGCGGCCGACCTGCTGAAGGTGATCCGCGACGATGTACACCTGTTGATCATCGGCGACGGCCCACATCGCAGCCGGCTCCAGCGGTTCCGCAACCAGGTAGAGATCGCCGACAAGGTGCATTTCCTGGGCCATCGCGGCGACGTGCCCCAATTGCTGCCACACTTCGACGTGCTCTGGTCGACCAGCGCCTACGAAGGCCAATCGAATTCGATCATGGAAGCCATGGCGGCCGCCGTGTCCGTGGTGGCAACCGACATAACGGGAACCCGCGACCTGGTTGTTCCGGAAGTAACGGGCTAC
Source organism: Pirellulales bacterium (assembly GCA_030607895.1). GTDB lineage: Bacteria > Planctomycetota > Planctomycetia > Pirellulales > Thermoguttaceae > JAUWJC01. Next base: position 5,355 of record JAUWJC010000198.1, on the reverse strand, counting down.
CTTGTTCCGCCGGGCGACCGTGCCGGCATTGCTCGACACACGAATCGGCTGCTGGACGACCCCGATCTATCCCGCCGCCTGGGCCAGGCCGCCCAATCGCGGATGGCGACCCAGTTCAGCGTCGAGCAGATGGTCGAGCGGTACGCGAAGTTGTACGGAAAGCTGTTGGAAGGAGACACACACTAATTGTAAAGCCGCGACCAGTGGTCGCGGTTCATCAAGTGAAGCAAGCAAGTAGGGTGGGCATTGCCCACCAATACCGTCGCTCCGAGGCGTGGGTCGGGTCGTGGGCTACGTGACTTCAACACCGCTGTTGGTGGGCAATGCCCACCCTACTTGCCTGACCGGCCACTGATAACTGACAACTGATAACTAACCACTCACAATCAACCATGTGCGGCATAACCGGTGCGGTTTGGAACGATCCGGATAAGAGGCTCAGTGAAGAAACGCTCCGGCGGATGACCGAGGTGCTGCGCCATCGGGGGCCGGACGACGACGGTACATACGCCGCCGACTTCCGGGCACGGCCGGATGCCCATGCCGGGGGCGTGGCAATGGGGCATCGGCGGCTGAGCATCATCGACGTCGCCGGCGGACGCCAGCCGATGACCAACGAGGACGAGTCGGTTTGGGTCGTCTTCAACGGCGAGATTTACAACTACCGCCAATTGCGCAGGAGGCTGGAAGGCGCCGGACACAAGTTCCGCACGGCGGCCGACACCGAAGCGATCGTGCACCTCTACGAAGACGAAGGGCCCCGGTTCCTCGAACACCTTAACGGCATGTTCGCCCTGGCTGTCTGGGACACCAGGCGGCGGCAACTGCTTCTGGCTCGCGACCGGTTGGGGCAGAAACCGCTGGTCTACCACGAGGAGCCCGGCCGGCTGTTGTTTGCCAGCCAGTTGAAGAGCATCCTGGAGGTGCCGGGCGTACATCGCACCTTGGATCCACAGGCGCTGGACGAGTACCTCACCTATCAGTACGTGCCGCATCCGCGGACGATTCTCCGGGGGATCGCCAAGCTGCCGCCGGCCCATTATGCGATCTATCGCGACGGCCGGCTCGACTTACATCGCTACTGGCAACCTGATCCAAACGTCGAGGACAATCGGCCGCTCGAAGAGTATGCCGAACGGTTGCGGGCCCTTTTGACGTCCTCGGTCGAGATGCGTCTGCAAAGTGATGTGCCTTTGGGGGCGTTTCTGTCGGGTGGGGGTGATTCGACAATCGTGGTTGGGCTAATGAAACAACTCAGTAGCGAACCGGTACGGACCTTCTCGATCGGTTTTCCCGTGCCCGAGTACGACGAAACTCGGTACGCCCGACTTGCGGCCGAGCGTTTCGGCACCGTGCATGAGGAATTCCAGGTGGAGCCCGACGCGGTGGGCATTCTGGATAAACTCGTCTGGCATTACGACGAACCGTTTGCCGACAGTTCGGCCGTGCCCACCTGGTACGTGTCGGAGCTTACGCGGCGGCACGTCACCGTGGCGCTGACGGGCGACGGCGGCGACGAGTTATTTGCGGGCTATCCGCGAAATCGGGCGGTTTGGCTGGCCGGCTTGTTCGACCGGTTACCGGGCCCCGTGCGTCGCGTTGGGGCGTCCGGGTTGTGGCAGAAGTTTCCGGCCAGTGCCAGGCAGAAGTCACCCATCCGGCGGCTGAAGCGGTTCCTCGAGGCATTGGGTCAATCGCCCCAACGGAGATACTTGGAGTGGATTGCCATCTTCAACGAGCGGCGTCGGGCGGAACTGTACAGCGACGAATTCCTCTCCCGGCTGCCCGACTCCGATCCAATGGAGTTCCTCTCAGCCGAATTCGCCCGAAGCGCCGGCCGCGATCGGATTACCTCGACCAGTCTGACCGACCTGGCGACTTATTTGCCGTGCGACCTGATGACAAAGGGGGATACGGCCTCGATGGCGCACGGCCGGGAGTGCCGGCAGCCGTTTTTGGATCATCGCGTGGTGGAGTTGGCCATGAAGATGCCTTTGCGGTGGAAGTTCCGCCGTGGCCGTGGAAAGCGTATCCTGCTGGAGACTTTTCGCGATCTGTTACCCCGCCCGATCCGGCGTCGGCGGAAGATGGGGTTCGGCGTGCCGTTGGACTGGTGGTTCCGAGGCGAGCTTCGCGATTTTGCCCGGGATGTGCTGTTGGATTCGCGGACGCTCGGCCGTGGTCTCTTTCGCCCCACGGCGGTCACCCGGCTATTGGATGACCACCAATCGGGCCGGTTCGACCACAGCTATCGGCTCTGGTCTCTGTTGATTTTGGAGCTTTGGCAGCGGCGTTGGTTGGACTGAGCCGAAAAAGGGACCAGGTTTAATTTGTGCGAAGCACCCTCCGGGCCGTTCCGGCAAATTAAACCTGGTCCCTTTTTCTCCCCGGGGGGTACTTGACGGTATCCAGTTGTGTGCGTATAGAAGTGATTTGATCGTTTACGGGACAATTAGGTGAAAACGCCCGGTGGTTGAGCGTAGCGAAACCCCGGGGTTTCGCTACGCTCAACCACCGGGCGTTTGCGGTCTGATTGCACTCAACTCACCTTGAATATCATTCTAGTTACCACGGAAGAGCAAATTGCCATGGCTACGGTTGATCTCAAAAAAACCCCCTTGAGCAACTGGCATCGTACCCACGGCGCCAAAATGATGGATTTCGGCGGCTGGAACATGCCGGTGCATTACAAGACGGGCATCCTGCAGGAACATTTGGCGACGCGCAAGTTCGGCGGGCTGTTCGATATCAGCCACATGGGTCGCTTCCGTATCAAGGGATCGCGGCAAATTGCCTTCCTCCAGCACGTGCTATCCAACAATGCCGAGGCCTTGGCGCCCTGGCAGGCCCAGTACACACTGATACCCGACTCCAGCGGAGCGGTGATCGACGACACTTATCTCTACCACTTCGGTCAGCATGACTACCTGTTGGTTGTGAATTCTTCTAATTGCGAGAAGGATTGGACCCATCTCGACGAGCAGGCAAAAGGCTTCGAGGATGTGACGCTGGAGGACCACACCGAGAAGACCGCAATGATCGCGTTGCAGGGGCCGCTGTCCGGACGCATGCTGGAAGGACTGATCGAAGGCGGCGCGCTGCCCGAGCCGTTCCACAACCGGCTCTCCGAAATCACGCTCTTTGGCACGAAGGTATTGGCCTCGCGAACCGGTTACACGGGCGAGCCGCTGGGCTTCGAGTTATTCGTTGCCGCCGAAAAGGCCGAGGCGGTTTGGTCCGGTCTGGTCGAGGCGGGCAAGCCGCGGGGGGTCGTTCCGGTGGGGTTGGGCGCCCGCGATACCTTGCGCCTGGAGGCGGGTATGCCGCTCTACGGACACGAGTTCGGCCTCGATCCGAAAGGCGAACAACTGCCCGCCTTCGCTTTTCCGATGGCCGGCATCGCGGTTAGTTTCTCCGAGCGAAAGGGCGACTTCATCGGCCGCGAGGCGCTGGGGCGGCAGTTCGAGCAAATCCAAAAACTCCGCAACGGAATCGAGGAACCCTCGGAAATACTCCCCTTTAGAATCAGACCGCTGGCGCTTCTGGACCAGGGAGTATTTCGCCAGGGAGACGAGATATTCATCGGTAAGAAGCGAGTTGGCGTGGTAACCAGCGGCACGGTAACGCCCTATTGGAAATTCGAGGGCGTCGGGGCCACGATGAACATCACCGAGCGGAGCGACCGTCGGGCGATTGGGCTGGGATACCTGGACTCGACGTTACGCCCCGGCCGCACGGTGGATGTAGTAGTGCGGGGCAATCGGCTGAAGGCGCAGATCGTCCGCTGGCACGGCCGTAGCGAGGCCCCGCCCTATTTCCACCCGATCCTGGCCGGCCAGGAAAAACCGCAGCGCGAGTCGGCGGTAGCAGGCGGTATCGAGAAGGCCCAGCTTCTACTGAAAAAGAGCCTGGAAAACCACCAGTGGCGGCAGCACCGCTGCATAAATTTGATCCCGTCGGAAATGACCCCCTCGCCGCTGGTGCGCCTGTTGCAGGTTTCCGATCCGGTGGGCCGCTACGCCGAGCACAAGGAGTTGCTGGCCGCCTTGGGGCAAGATGTCTACTACTACCAGGGCACGGAGTTGATTGCCTGGGTCGAGGATCGGGTGACGGTGGAGATGGCGGCCTTTCTCGGCTGCCCGTTGGTCGAGGCCCGCTCGATCAGCGGCCAGATGGCCAACATGACGGTCTTCAGCGCTTTTGTGGACTACAAGAACCGCACCGACCGGCGCCGCGAGGCCCGGCGCATTGCCCTGGCGATGAACAACCACATCGGCAAGGGCGGGCACCTGAGTGCGCAGCCGATGGGCGCGCTGCGCGACTACATCGCCAAGGACCCGATCACCGAGCAATATGCGGTGGTCAACTTCCCGGTGCGCGAAGACAACCCCTACCGGATCGATATCGACCGGGTGGCCGAGTTGCTCGAACGGATGGACCCGGAACTCATCATCTTCGGCAAGAGCATGGTGCTGCATCCGGAGCCGGTGGCACAAGTGAAGAAGCTGGTCGATGGCAAGAAAAAACCGCCGATCATCATGTACGACATGGCGCACGTTCTGGGTCTGATCGGGCCGCATTTTCAGCAACCGTTCGCCGAGGGGGCCGATATCGTCACCGGCTCGACGCACAAGACATTCTTCGGAACGCAGCGGGGAATCATCGGCGCCAATTTCGTACCCAATACGCCCCAGTTCGGTTTGTGGAAGGCGATTCGCCGCCGGGCGTTCCCCGGCATGGTGAGCAGCCATCACCTAGGCTCGCTCTTGGGCCTGTTGCTGGCCGTCATCGAGATGAACGCATTCAAAGACGAATACCAGCGCCAGGTGGTCCGCAACGCCAAGGCTTTCGCCCGGGCGCTGGCCGACCATGGAGTGGCCGTCGAGGGCGACCCGGCCGTCTCGTTCACGGAAACCCACCAGGTGATCGTCAACGTGGGCTACGCCCGCGGTTGCGAGGTGGCGGATAACTTGGAGAAGAACAACATCATCGTCAACTACCAGGCGCTACCCCACGACGAGAGTTTCACTGCCAGTTCAGGCCTGCGGATGGGCGCCGCGGAGATGACCCGATTCGGCATGAAGGAGGAGGATTTCGAGGCCTTCGCACCGATAATGGCCGAAGCCATCAAGAACGGCAAACAGATCGGCACCGAGGTGGCCATCTTCCGCGAGAACTTCCAGACAATGCACTACTGTTTCGACGGGGAGGTCTTGGCGCCGTACAAGAAGCAGTTGTTGGAGACGTTCTGAACGCCGAAAAAGGGACCAGGTTTATACTCGACGCGGTCACAAACTGCGGTTTTGGGATGGAGTTATCAGTTATCAGTTATCAGTAGTCAATAACTGAGGCCTG
>JAUWJC010000239.1 GCA_030607895.1 Pirellulales bacterium | reverse complement strand
GAGAGAGGGTTGCGGGATGAGGCGTCAAGAGTCAAGAGTTGCCCCCGCTGCCCCCACTGCCAGATCGACAATTTCTTCCAGTGGAGCCTCGGCCACGCCGATGCAGGTGTCGGCTGCCCCGTAATAGATTCTCAGCGTGCCGTCCGGTTCCAGAACATGGCCGCAGGGGAAGACCACGTTGGGAACGTCGCCGGTGCGTTCGTAGATTTTTTCAGGGCCGAAGATGAAGTGCGGTGCGTATCCCAGCAGATGTTGGGGATTTTCCAGGTCCAGCAGGGCGGCTCCGATACGGTACAACCGCCCCCCGGCAGTCACGCGGACGCCATGGTAAAGCAGCAGCCAGCCGCGCTCGGTTCGGATCGGCGGCGCGCAGGCGCCTAGCTTGGAATTTCCCCAGCCGGCCTCGGGCGATAGGATGGCCCGGGCGCGGCCCCAGTGGATCAAGTCGGGCGAATAGGTAATCCAGATCGAGCCGCCCTGCCCACCCATTCCACCCGGCCGATCCAGCATCACGTAGTCGCCCCCGATCCGCTCTGGAAAGAGGACGCCGTCCTTGTTGTCCACCTCCGTGGCCAGCCCGATGCGCTCGAACCGCTTGAAATCGGTCGTGCGCCCCAGCGCGATGCGGGGACCGTAGGGGCCGTAGGCGGTGTAGACGATGTAGTAGACGTCGCCGACCTGAGTGATGCGCGGGTCCTCCACGCCGTACCGCTCGAACGGTTCGTAGTAAGCGTCTTCGCTGGGCGTGATCCACGGCTTCTCCTCGACACGGAACTGGTAGCCGTCGTCGGAGAAAGCCAGCGTGAGATGACTGCGGCCGTTCAGCCCTTCCACCCGCAGCAACAGCACGTATCGGTCCTTGAACCGGCAGGCCCCGGCGTTAAAGACCGTACTGCACGAGTAAGGGATATCGTCGGCAGTCAGGATCGGGTTTTTCTCGTAGCGAATCAACGGAAGGTAGGATCTGGTCACAACTTATTCTCCTCGCGAAAGTACACGTAGCGTCCCTTGCCGTAAGGAACCGTTACCACCCCACGGTACACCTCCAAGTGCTTTTTCGCGATGTGGCTCCAACCGGCCCTCTGGCGAACGTATTCGCCGATGTTGTCTTGCAGCCGTCGCCGCAGTTCCCCGTCGTTGAGAACTTCCAGGATCGCGGCGACGTAGTCCTCGTCTTTCTCGCATACCAGCCCTCCGCCGCTGCGCTGCATCACTGCCTGAAAGGCCGGCAGAGCGGACACCACCACCGGACACTTCAGTGCGAAACACTGCGCGAGCATACCGCTTTGCGATCCCTTCTCGTAAGGGAGGACAACGCAATCAGCGGCCGACAGGATCGTGTCGAATGTGTGTTGAGGAAACTGTCCACGCAGTAATACGATGCGGTCCACTTCCGGCAACTGGTTCAACTGGGTGAACAGTTCCCGCTGGTAGCCTTGCCCCTCGATACCCCGAGCACTCCCCGCCATCAAGAGCACGACATCGGCATCGCGACAGCAAATCTCCGGGAAGAAATCGAGCACCCTGTGGAAACCCTTGCTGCGGCGGAAGTATCCGCACAACATTACCACCTTTTTGCCTTCCAGTTTCAGCTTGGCCTTGGCATCCGGCACGGGTTTGATTTCCCGGACACCGTGTTCGATTACGTGGATATTGTCGCTTGGCCCGAAGTAGTGCTCGAGTGTCTCCTTCTGGAAATCCTCATGCACGATGACGGCCTGGCTATCGTGGACAATACGCTTCAGGATGATTTCCTCATCGCGAGCCAGTTCTGCGCAGACTGTGTGCAGCGTGGTCACCACGGGGATGTCCACCAAGCGATACCGCAGTATCAACTCCACTACCGCGACTCCCTTTTGCGGGCCGAACAGCCCATACTCGTGCTGGATATGCACCACGTCCGGGGTCATTGTCGTGCTGGTGTCGAAGATATCGGTCACCAGTGTGGGCGCACCAGCCCGGTAGACCGGGAAGATGCCTTTGCCCTGGGCACCAAACTGGCTTATCACAAAGGTCTCGTTGTCGAGCTTCCGCAAAGCCCTATTCAGCGATTCGGTGTACGTTCCGATGCCACACTCGATAGGCGGATACGTGGAAATAAAAGCAATTCTCATCGTGTACTTGCCTCGTTTCTGCTTCCATAACTTACCAATACATTGAACTGATGGCCCCAAATCTCTTCTCCCGGCTTTCATTGTCGATCTACTCAAATCCGTCGCCCACATCGACAACCGAATCATTGTTTGCCTGATCATTGTAGGTGAGCGCCTCCGGCAGTGCAAGGACACCACGGAAATGCACCTTGTGTCCCGTTCGTTAGGATCGGGTTCAAGGAGTTGCGTCGGTCGGCGATGTTGGTTACCATGGCGGCTGTGTAACTCTATTCCGGAGAAGGCTGTGTTCCCACTGGAGTTTCCTAGGAGGCCCACCATGCGTGTTCTTCCTCCGATCGTGTTCGTGTGTGTGCTGCACATTGTCGGGACTGCCACGGCCGACGAGTTGACCGCGGCTGTTGAAGCCCAAAGGGGCGTGCCGACGCTGGTCGTCAACGGCCGACCGACGCCGCCGCTGCTTTTCTGGCATAGGGCTTTGGGGGGCACTGTGCCCTTGTCCGCGACCGTTGGCACGCAATGGCGCCAGTTCGAGGTCTCGTTCACGGCTTGCACGTCGGACGACAACATCGGCCTGCACGTAACGAATCCCGGCCAGACGGGCTCGTGGTGGGTGGACGACGTGGATTTCCTCGATCGCACGGCCGGCACCGGCCAACGACCAAACCGTGTGCGCAACGGCCGTTTCGAGGAAGGCCCGGAGGGACTGAAAAAGGACTGGACTTTTTTTGTGGCCTCCGGCGAGGGCGCCAAAGCCTCGTCGTCACTCGACACGCGGAAACCTGCATCGGGGCGCGCGTGCCTGCGGGTGGACGTTGAAAACGCCGGCTCGGCCGCATGGCGCGTGCATCTGTATCAAGGCGGCCACAAAATCGAGTCGGGCAAGACGTACGTCTTTCGCATGAAGCTCCGTGCCGATCGCCAAAGACGGCTCAACCTAAAGGTCGTGCGGCAAGGGCCCCCGTGGACGGTCTACGGAGGACAACCGCCGGTGATCGCTTCGGAGGTCCGCCTGTCGCGAGACGCCGGGTTCCACATCCGCTCTTTTGGGATGACGATTCCCTGGCCGCGCGGCGGGCAGCCGCCCGACTACTCCGCGGTGGATACCCAGATGCGGATGCACCTCGCCATCGATCCGGCCGCGCTTGTGGTTCCGCGGGTCCACACCGACGCGCCAAAGTGGTGGAAAGAGGAGCACGCGGACCACGTCATGCTCTACGACTACGGCCGGCGCCGCATGGTGTCGGTCGCCTCCGAGCCGTGGCGCCGCGACGCCGAGGCCGCCTTGAGGCTCCTGGTGCGTCACTTGGAAGACAAGTTCGGTCAAAACGTTCTCGGCTACCACGTGGCCGGGCAGAGCGCCGGCGAGTGGTTCTACGATTGGACGTGGACCAAGATCATGCCCAACTTCGAGACCCCGTTTCGCGACGGGTTCCGACGCTGGCTGCAAGAGAAATACAAGACCGACGACGCCTTGCGGGCCGCGTGGAGCGATCCGAAGGCCGGCCTCGACTCCGTCCAGGTCCCCACGCTGGCCGAGCGCACCGAAGCCCGGCACGGAAGCTTCAGGGACGTGAAATCCCAGCGCCGCGTGATCGACTTCTTCGACTACAACCAGGTGGCCATCGTCGAGCCGATGGAGATATTCTGCCGCGCCGTCAAGCAGGAGTGCAAGCGACGCAAGCTGGTCATCGCGTTTTACTCGTACCTGTTCGACGTGGCGGGCTTCGCCTACGGCCCGCAGGTCAGCGGACACCTGGCGACCGACCGCGTCTTGCGGTGCTCGGACATCGACGCGCTGGCCTCGCCCATCTCCTATTTTGATCGGCAGGCGGGCGGCTCCGGACCGTTCATGGCGCCGGTCGATTCGATCCAACTGCACGGCAAGATGTGGATCATCGAGGACGACACCCGAACGTACCTGACTCACGCGGGAACGACTCACGGTCGGGTCGGCACGCCTGAAGGAACACGCTGGGTCCACGACCGGAACTTCGCGCCCCTGTTGACCCATCACTGCGGCATGTGGTGGATGGACCTGGGAGTTGGCTGGCTCGACGGGCGCGACCTATGGGAAAACGCGGCCCGGCTACGCACTCTGTGGACCAAGCTGGCACCGGCACGCGAACTGTCCAAGCCGGATATCGCTGTGATTGTCGACGAGCGGAGTTCGCTCTACCTGCCCTGTGGCAACGTCGTCACCCGCCCGCTGATGTACACCATGCGCCGCCAACTCAACCGTACGGGCGCGTCCGTCGGCTATTACCTGTTGAGCGACCTGTGCGCCGGGCGCGTCCCCGATGCGAAGCTGTACGTGTTGCTCAACTCGTTTGCCGTATCGTCCGGGCAGCGCGAGGCGATTCACCGCCAGGTCCGCCGCGACGGCAAGTGGTCGCTATGGTTCTACGCGCCGGGCTACGTCGACCCGGACGGAGACCGTGGCGACATGGCGGCACTCACCGGCTTGCCGCTGGAGCGTGTGGCCGGCCCCCGCCCGCCGGAGGTCACGGTGGCTGGTTGCAAGATGTTCGAACCGGTTGTGGACGCCGATCAACGGCAATTCGGCAAAGGACCGCCGCTGGAAACCCTCTTCCGCTTGCAGCCAAACGTACCGGGAGTGGAAGTCCTCGGACACTACCAGGGGACGACCGACGTGGCATTGGGGCTTCGACGCCGGCAGCAGTGGACATCGGTCTTTTGTGGAAGCACAACGATCTCGACCGGCGTGCTCCGCCAGCTCGCCCGTGCCGCCGGATGCCATGTCTGGCTGGACACACCCGACGTGCTGATTGCAAGCCGGGCGTTGGTGGCCGTGCATGCCGACCGTGCGGGCAAGAGGACGTTGTCCATCCCACGTGGCGTCGTTCTCCAGGATACGTCTACAGGCAAGACGTATCGCGAGAAGGCCCCGCTTGAGTTCCGCGGCGGTCAGACAAGAATCTTTCTCGTCGGTGAGGAATCCCCATCCGGAATGTGATCCGCGGAACAACTGTCCTAACGCGGCCTGCGGCCGCAACCAAACTGTTTAGCCCCGGGCGGCCACGCCGGGGTAGGCACCGCCGCGTGGCCGCGGCGGCTAAACGCAACTATACAAACCACTGTACAACATGCGCGCAACTTGTGCACATGTTGTGACGTAGTTATCGCAGCGCGCCGCGGATGAGTCGCCAGACGCCCAGCATTAGGGCCATCAGGGCCATGCAGAAGAGGATGATGATGGGCACGAACCATCCGAGGACGAATACCCGGTCGGCCGCAAGTTCCCAAACCCAAACCCAGTAGACGATTACCACGAGCGTGGCCAGGCAGAGGAACGGTCCGTAGGGGATTTCCGACTCGCGGCGTAAGATCAGGATCGTCAGCCCGACCACCAGCCCGGCAAACGGCGCCAGGAAGAAGATAATCAGGCAGGTTTGCCATCCCAGAAACGTGCCGAGCATGGCGAAGAGGGTCACGTCGCCAAAGCCCATCGCCTCGCGTCCCAACACGGTGGTGCCGATTATACGGACCATCCAGACCAACCCACCGGCGGCGGCCATGCCGACCAATGCCGTGAGCAGGCCCGTCCAACCGATCCCGCCGCGGAACCAAACCGTCGCAATAGCGACCGAGCCGATCAGACCCAGCAGGGTAATCCGCCAGGTGGCCGATTCGCGTCTGAGTCGGGCGATTGTGAGCCGCACGGCTCGGGCCCAACCGTGCCGCGAGTACCACGACCGGGGCATCAAGGCCACGCACCACAGCCACCAGCAGGCCAATCCCGTCAGCAGCGACCAGGCTTGCGGAAAACCGTCGAGCCACTCCGGCCACCCATTCGGTGAAAAAAACTCTGCGGGGGAAGTCAGCCGGAGGAACGGCCAGAACTCGGGCACGGCGAGCTGCCAGAAATCGGCCGGGACCTGCATATTCGGAAAAACTAACAGGCTGGGTAACATCGACCAGGGATACACGGCCGCCAGAACCAACCCGAACAGCGTGCCCGGCACGGTAATTGTGTCGGGGATGATCTTCTCGTCCACGTCGATCAGCGAGGCAACCAGCATCAGCAGAATCAAGATCACATGGACGCAATACTGCACGTGCAGCAGAAACATCCACTGCAGAGGCACCGCCCGGGGTAATTCCGGCGGCAGTAGCCCCAGTTGGCCGATTTCCCACCAATAAAGCGCGGCCAGTCCGATTCCGGTGAACAACTCGACCAACATCGGCCGGACCCAGAAGCCCCGGCCGTGCAGCGAGGCTTCCCTCCGCAACCCCAGCCAGCCGAAGATGGGAAGCCGATCGGTTTGGCGACGGGAGGGTGCGTCGGCCGCCGGCCGCGACCAGGGACTGATCGATCGAGGATGCCAGGCAAGCCGATAGATGGCCAGGTTCGCCAACCCGGCGGCACACGCACCAAGCACAAACAAGGCGGCCAGGCGAAGCTCGAAAGCGATAGACAGGATCAGGTTCACTGGATAGTTGAGAGTTGAGAGTTGAGAGTTGAGAGTTGAGAGTTGAGAGTTGAGAGTTGAGAGTTGAGAG